>CAJYOV010000188.1 GCA_913776405.1 Pseudobdellovibrionaceae bacterium | reverse complement strand
CGGAAGACGGCTGCGACCGTACCTTCAACTTGCGTACGAAGTTCAGCACCCATCACGTTTGTTGAGATACCGAGAAGCTCAGCCTTGCGCTTATCCGGTTGAACCTGGAACTCAGGCTTACCCGGGCGATAACCGATGTCGACGTCCTGAAGCGCTGGATGCGTCTTCAGCTTCGCGTAGACTTTCTGCGAGTACTCTTCGAGCTGCTTCATGTCCGTGCCGAGAATATTCATCGTGAACGGACGCGAACCACCACCGACGTTGTCGATGTCTTTCACGATCGGAAGATACTGCGCGTAGGGCTTCAGCTGTTCGCGAATGCGGTCTTTCATCGTCGTCGTCGAGAGGTTTCGGCGCTCTTCAAACGGAATCATCTTGATGAAGAACGAAGCTTTGTTCGCTTCACCTGTCTGGCCGGAACCGACGAACATAACGGACTGTTCGATCGCTTTATTGCCGCGGATAACGCCATCAACTTTGGTTGCGATTTCGGACATCGCTTCGACGTTCGTACCCGGAGGCGCCTCAAGCGACACCGAGAATTCTCCGTTGTCGGCTGGTGGCAAGAACGTGCCTGGAATATGCTTCGCCGCTACTAACGATGCGACGAAGATGCCGAGGGCACCACCGATAACAACGAGTGGGCGGAGAGTGCCTTTTGTCATCCACGTCAGGATCGAGGCGTATCCATTTTCAAGTTTCGTTTGACCGCGATCGAACGCTTTCAGAACGCGACCCATTGTTGCTTGCCAGAACTTACCGATGAGGCTCGTCGCTTCTTTGTGACCGTGGTGGCCCGCGAAGTAAGCCGAGAGCATCGGCGCCATCGTGACCGCATCGAAGAGCGAGATGACCATCGCAAAACAGATCGTCAGCGCGAATTCTTTGAAGAACTGCCCGACCACTCCAGACAAGAAGCCAACCGGACCGAACACCGCGATGATCGCACCTGTCGTTGCGATAACGGCGAGCAAGACTTCTTTCGTACCATCTGACGCAGCTTGAAGTGCATTCTTACCCATCTCGGCATGACGGAAGATATTTTCTCGAACGACGATCGCGTCATCGATCAAGAGACCGACAGCAAGCGAGAGTGCAAGAAGTGTCATCAAGTTGATCGTGAAGCCAGCGAGTGACATCAGGAAGAAGGCGCCAATCAATGAGTTTGGAAGCGCAAGACCCGTGATGAACGTCGAACGGCCGCTTCCAAGGAAGAAGTAAACGACCAGAATCGTCAGCGCAATACCGATGAGAATCGATTCTTCAACGTCGTACACGTTCGCACGAATCGGCTGGGCGCCGTCACGAACGGCCTTGACCGTCGCTTTGATGCCCTTCGTTTTAAATTCCGTGTTGACCAAATCGACGCGTTTTTTAACTGCGTCTGCAACGTTGATCGTGTTTGCGCCCGTTTGACGGTAAACGAGAAGGAAGATCGATTTCTCACCGTTCACGAACGCGCGTGTCGATTCGTCTTCGACGGTATCTTTGACTTTCGCGACGTCGTTGACCGTGACCGGAACGTCGTTGCCCAGAAAGCTCACGATGACGTTGCCGACATCTTTCACTTCTGGGAATTGGCCGACGGTACGGAATGTCAGCTCGCGCTGCGCTTGATCGACTTTTCCTGCCGGTACGTTTGCACCCGCTGCCGCGATGCGACCCGCAACGCCTGTTGCCGAAAGCTCATACTGCTTCAACTTTTTGCGATCGAGTTCGACGTGAATTTCGCGCTCTCGACCACCGATCACCTGCACGAGACCGACTTGGTTCACCTGCTCGATTCGAGGACGTAATGATTTGTCCGCGAGATCGTAAAGTTGAGCCGGTTCAAGATCAGCCGTCAGGGCCAAGATCACGATTGGCTGATCGGCCGGGTCAATACGGCGAATGATCGGCTCTTCGATGTCGGTCGGGAGGTTGCGCTTAGCGCCGCTGACCTTCGCCCGAATCTGTTGTTCGGCATCTTTGATGTCGGTTTCGAGCGTAAACTCGACGACAACCTGAGAGACGCCTTCATAGTTGGTTGAACTTAAGTTCTTAATCCCGGAGACAGTTGAAATCTCGTCTTCAAGAACTCGCGAGACAAGGGTTTCAACTTCTTCAGGACCGGCACCAGGGTACACGGTCTGCACGAGGACAATTGGGAACGTTACGTTCGGAAACAAGTCGACAGACATCTTCTTCATCGCGAGAAGACCTACCGCGAGAAGGACGATGACGATCGACGTTACGAAGACCGGTCGTTTAATGGAGAGGTCGGCTAAGCTCACTGGTTACCCCCGAACGTTTTCAGTTGCGCATACGCGTTTAACACATCGGCTTGAGCGCGGATGCGTGCGTACTGAGCGCTTGCGAAATCTGTTTCAAATAAAATGACGTTGTAAAGTGTGGTACGGCCGCGGCTGTGTCGCGTGCGTTCGTAATCGACTTTTTCGCGCTGGGCTTTTTCCATCACAGTTGCGATTTTCAGACGCCCGCTCGCTTCACGGAAGCGATTGACGAGATCGTTCCAGAGACGCTCCTGCTCGAACTTCGCACGCTGGAAGCTGACCTTCGCTGCGACTTCTTCTTTTTTGTAGCCATCTCGGTTGTCGTTGATCGTTCCGATATCGAGCGGCACGTTTGCTTGAATCCCAATCGCGTAGTTCGGATAGCGGCCTGTCCATGACTCACTGACAGCCGGGCTTGTTTCAGCATCGAAACCATTTAAGCCCATGCGACCCACGAGATTCACCGTCGGCGTGTTTTTCGCGCGACCCAAACGTGTGTTCGCTTCAGCTAAGCGCAAACTCTGCTCAACCGCTTTGACGTCGGCGCGATTCTCGACGCGTTTTGGGATCTCGAGCTTTTCGATCACTTCTTGCTCGAAGATCGTAAGGCTCTCAGGCACGACATCTGAATCGATTCCGCGCATCGTATTGAACGCTCGAGCCGCGACTTTCTCGCTATCGATCGCAGATTGAAGATCAAGTTCACGAGCGAGGACGGCCGCGTTCGACTGCAGTAAATCCGCACGATCGACGAGCGCTAAACGCTGACGGTTCTGGCTCCACTTTTGCGACTTTTGCGAAAGACCCAAAACTTCTTTCGAGGCTGCGATACTTTCGCGCGCGAGAGCGAGTGTCCAGTACATCGTTTCAGCATTCGCCATCATTTGAATCTGCTGATAAGACTGCTCGAACTTTGTACCGAGCGCAGCGGCTTCTTGCACCATCTTCGTGGCACGAATTTCAGAGCCAGCCCAGTTGCGAGATCGGAAGAGCGTCGTGTAGGGAAAGAGT
>CAJYOV010000187.1 GCA_913776405.1 Pseudobdellovibrionaceae bacterium | reverse complement strand
GCCGTGAGGCCGAAATTCACTTTAAATAAGGCCGCATTTTCAATAACTTATAAGTCTAGGGAAAGAGAGTCGGGTGCGCAGCGGTCTTTGACTTGAGCGGCACCGGGTTTGCTCTTCCTGATCCCATCTAGGTAGGGAGCATCGGATTCATGTTTTTACAGCGCACGATTCGCAAGAAGGTTACGGTCGACGGTATCGGTCTCCACACGGGAGCACCTGCTTCGATCAGTTTCCGACCGGCGCCGCCAAACGCGGGAATCCACGTCGTGAGAACAGATCTTCCGGGCTCACCCTCGGTGGCGGTGCAAGCCCAGCACGTGCAAGCAACTCAAATGGCGACGACACTAGGTGGCGCCGCGTTTTCGGTCTCAACGGTTGAGCATTGCTTCTCTTCGCTGGCTGCGTTTCGCATCGATAACCTCATCATCGAACTCACGGGCCCCGAAATTCCAATCGGTGACGGAAGCGCCAAAGTCTTTATGGACGCGCTCATGGCGGCGGGTTTTGTCGATCAAGATGAACCTCGCAAATACGCTTACATCACGCAGCCGATTTTCTACGGCGACGGTGAAAAACACGCCTACGTCGTTCCTTACAACGGCCTACGTGTGACGTGCACGATCGACTTCGCGCACCCATCGATCGGTCGCCAATCGTACGACCTCGATATCAACGAAACGTCGTTTGCTCGTGAACTCTCGAGTGCTCGTACCTTCGGCTTCTTTAAGGACGTCGAAGCGATGCGTGCGCGCGGACTGGCTCGCGGCGGCAGTCTCCAAAACGCCATCGTTTTGGACGACTCCGGCATCATGAACCCAGAGGGCCTTCGTTTTACGAGCGAGACGGCGAATGAATTTGTCCGTCACAAAATGCTCGACGCTCTCGGCGATTTGGTGACGCTCGGGATGCCGCTCATGGGTCACGTCGTGCTTTACAAAGCAGGCCATGACGTCATGAACAAGCTCGTTAAGAAAATCATCGAATCGCCTGACAGTTACCGTCGCCTGGAACTCGGCACCGAGATGCCGACGACTGTCCCACAAGCATTTGAGATTTCCGCTCAGACGAATCCGCTCGCTGCACTCTGGGTGCGGAACTAAGTTCGACTTTCAAACTTCCCCAATCTTCAGTCACCAAAAGCGGCACTCGTCGCTTTAAGATTCGCAGTCTTGTTGCTTGAGCAGGGTGGCCGAACTTTGCTTCCCGTGAACTTACGATGACGGTGCGAAGCTGAGTGAGCGCATTGAGCAACTGAGTCGATGTTGCGGTTTTAGATCCATGGTGACCTGCAATCAGAATGGAAGCGTTTTTAAGAGTTCTCGATCGGCTCCAAATCCGCTCTTCGTGCGTGCCGGAGTCACCTGGAAAAACCACGCCATTGCTGAAGAACACTTGGCTGCGCCCATTGCTCGTCTTCATTCGATTTGCTTTATCGAACACCGATTTGATGAGTTTCGATCTGAAGCTGCAGTCCGGAATGCTGTCTAAAACGCGTGCGCGTGTTGCGGTTGGGGCTTCTCCCAACGGTCGATGTCTGAGGCAAAAGTTCTTGAGCCGTTTGCTCGCCGCCTGCGCGAACGCGATGTGATCAAGATCCCAATGTGAAATCGAAACTTCGTTTCGCTTCGTGCGGCAGCTCTCGAGGATCTGTCGCCAAGGCGCGAACTCACCACCGACGTCAAAGTGAGAACACATCTCTGTTGTCACTAGCGTTGCCCACGAGCCTTGCCCCACATTCCAGACGATGAGTTCGGTCGACGCTTGCGGAGGATCTACTCGCTCGCTCGCGGAGGCGCCCGGAGCCGGAGCGAAAAGAGCTGCGATCATCGCCATGGCCATCACGCTCACTCGAGCGACCCGCAGTCGCTTGCGCCGCTTGAAACCTTTGTAGATCGTTATCGAAAGCGTGAGAATGGAGAGTTCGAGAGCCACAAGTTCCTTCGGGAAATCGAGCTGCGCTCCCAGCTCTGGGAAAAACTCGGCTGCGGCGTGAACACCGGCTCGAATGTAAAACCAAGTGGCGTCGACGACGGGCGCCAGCGGCGGAAGAAGAATTGCGATCAAACTCAATGGGAAAAGAACGAGCCCGAGAAGCGGCCCAAAGAGAACATTCATCGGGATCGTGGCTGGATGCGGAACGCTAATCAACGCCAGCGGGAAGACCAGCGCGAGATAAACTTTTGTGTTCACCAAGACGGTCTCTCGAAGTTTGGTTGAGACGCGCATTAGGTGTGACGCTTCAGTTTCGCGCGACGCTCCCTTTGTTTTATGTCTGTCGTCGGAAAGTGGAACGAGCGCGAGCGCTGCAAGCCAGCTTAGGAAGAGTGAACAGAGAGACCAAGCGTCGCGACAAAAGGGCAGAGTCAGAAAACCCGCGATCGTCGTCGTTTGCAGGCGCGACCAGTTGAGTAAATACCGAGCATTTAAATCTTTCAGAATCAAATTTAAAAATGCTCGCAACACAGGCGGAGACGCGAGTGTCATGAGCGTAAACACAAACAAGATGCTCAACGATGCAGCTGAGCGGAATGCAGGCGAGACCCGTTTCAGAATCGAAACTCGTGTCAGAACTTCGAGCACGACGAGATGCGACCCACTGACGACTAGCAGGTGAATGAGTCCGATTTGAGCAAAATCGGATCGAAGTTCGTAGGATTCAAGCTTCGATCCGCAGACGATGGCGCGATAGAACTCGGCCTGATCACCGGTTGGGCAGGCTCTCACGCAAATCTGATGAAGTTGTTCTGTCACCGGTGCTGAAGTGACAGGCGCGTACATCCTTAGCAGGAAAGTACCGATGACCGAAAACCCTAGAAAAACCAGCATTCCGGGGCTGAGAGCAAGTTTCCGACCGACCTCGGAAGCGGCAGTTTGAAGATAGATTCTGTAAGATGCCCGCGTTTCGGCTGTAAGGGCCCTGACAGTTTTCTAAAACTCTCTGTTAGGATTGCGTCAATGTTGTGTGATTTCATGGGTTTAGCGTTTGCTTTTTCCTTCAGCAATCGGCTGAAACCCTTATTGGATAGCGGGTCTAAGGTCTAGATTGAAGAAGTCTCCACAGATCCTGTGGATAAACCCCTCTCTTATTCACAAAGTCACTTTCGGTCACGCTCTGAGAGCTGCTTGTCACTTCCTGTCTATTAGCTTCAAGCCACTTGATCGCAAACGGGCACGCGGCTTTGGTCCGCATCTCTGCCGGTTCACTATGCAGGTGCGCCACGTTCCTCTAACATCTAGAGAACAGGAAGTTATTATGATTTTGAATGGCAGTTCCGACGCTCACAAACGGACTTGTGGCTCACGAACGTGTGGACTAGTTACCACAGTTCTCGGTCTTCTTACCTCTGTTGCATTCGTAGGCTGCGCAACGCCGCCTGCGACTTCCAAGACGACTGTGGATTCGAGCGCGCAGATCCGGCGTCTTCGTTCGCAGATTCGGAAGCAGAATCAGGTCATTCAAGATCTGAAAGAGAAAAACCTCGTCCTCGAAAAGCGCGACGTCCTCAGCGCAAGCACGAAGCCTGAGCTCGCGGACGCAGAAACGCCAACTCAATTGCCCGGCTCCTTCGATGCGAAAGAACTTGCGAACGCTGCGGCCTTCGATGGCGGTGAATCGATCGGTGGCCCACATGCTGCGCCGAAGGTGACACTGCCAACGGCTTTGCCGACGAAGCTAACAACTCGAACTGTTGCAGCGGCGGCTCCGGCAGTCCCGGCGGCGGTTCCACAGGCGCCGTCAGCACCGGCCGCGGCTCCGCAGGCGCCGATCTCTGTTTCACCAGCAAAGACCGGCGAACATTTCTTGTATTCAAAAATTTTAGAAACGTACCGTAGCCGCAACGAAGACGAAATGCAGAAGACACTTCAACTGCTGCTGAAAACGTATCCCGAAAGTGTATTCGCAGATAACGCAATCTACATGTCGGGT
>CAJYOV010000186.1 GCA_913776405.1 Pseudobdellovibrionaceae bacterium | reverse complement strand
CTCAAAAGAGTCAGATCGCAGCAGCAGCTGCTCCAGCAGTCGACACAAAAACGATCGTCTACAAATCAGAAGTGATGAAGCAGCTGATGAAGATGATCGACCGCGTAGCTCCATCTAACGCTACAGTCCTCACTCTTGGCGAGTCGGGAACTGGTAAAGAGTTGATCGCTCGCGCGATTCACGACCGTTCTACTCGTCGTAACAAGCCTTTCGTCGCGATCAACTGCGGTGCTCTTCGTGAGACTCTTCTTGAGTCAGAACTTTTCGGTCACGAGAAGGGTTCATTCACAGGCGCTTACACTCGCAAAATCGGTTTAGCTGAAGCCGCTAACGGCGGAACTTTGTTCCTCGACGAAATCGGCGAGCTTTCACCAGGTATTCAAGCGAAGCTTCTCCGTTTCATCCAAGAAGGCGAGATCTTCCGCGTCGGTGGTAAAGATCCAATCAAAGTTGATATCCGTTTGATCTCGGCAACGAACCGCGAGCTCGATCAAGAAGTCACACGCGGTAACTTCCGTGAAGACCTGTACTACCGTATCAACACGATCACAGTTCACTCGCCACCACTTCGCCGCCGTAAAGAAGACATTCCACTTCTCGTGGAAACGTTCCTCGCACGTGGCAACAGCCGCTTCATGAACCGCGGTCGTCAAATGTCGGAAGACGCGATGAAGATCCTCACGCGCTACGACTGGCCAGGTAACATCCGTGAACTTCAAAACGTTGTTGAGCGTCTCCAAATCCTTTCGGATGGTCACACGATCATGCCGGGTGATTTGCCAGAGAACATTATCAACCCAGAACAGAAAATCGTTACGGACGATTACGATCCGACAACGACTCTCTATGAACTCGAAAAGCGTTACATCTTGAAAGGTCTCAACTACTTCGACGGCAACAAGACACAAGCCGCGAACGCGTTGGGCATCACGATCAAGACTCTCTATAACAAACTCCACGAGTACGGCGAATTCGAGAAGTACGCCGTTCATTCCAAACCAAAGGTTTGATCATTCACGGCTTTGCTTGAGCGCGCGGCTGCATCCGCAGCCGCTCTCCTCCTTCGCTTCGCTTGGCTCTTTCAGGAGATTTTATGAAAACGGCTTTTGTTGCTTTGGTTTTGTCTCTGGTTTCGTCTTCGGCTTTTGCGACTTCGCCGAAGATGTCGTGTGACATGCAAATTGAGATGTCGAAGGCGTCGATCATGTCGCAAGCGACTGCGCTTGGCGACGAGCTCACGCAGCTTGTGAATGATCAAATCCGTGAAGATGGCGAGCCGATGATAGCTCGTTATGTGAACGGTCGTATGGCGGTGATCGAAACGGTTGTCGACGCTGTTAATAACAAAGGTGCATCGTCTGATTCGCAGCAGGTTCGTAACGATTTGTGTGCTCTCGGTTTGAGCGTGCGCGAGTACGTTCTTAGCCGCTAAGTTACTTCGCGCCTTTGACCGCCGAAGGCGCTTCTCTTTTTGTATCGAAAGCTAAAATCATGGCTTCAGTTCGCTGCGCGCTCCTCGGAGCAGTCTTAGCTTTCGTGTCTCTCTCAGGTTGTGAGCGCTTTGCGCCCGGCTCAGGCTTTAAAGAAGCGGCCGTAAGTAGCGACGTAGAGAACGCCGGTATTGTCGGCGGTACGTTTGTCGATCGCGAAGACCCTCTATACAACGTCATGACTAAGATCCTTTTCAGCCACGATGACGGAACCTACGGTCTCTGTTCAGGTACGCTCGTGCATCCGCGATTCGTGCTGACAGCTGCGCATTGTTTGATAGATCACGTCGATGGGCCCGTTGACCCTTCATCCGTTCAGCTCGCTTCAGGGCAGGCGCTTTCGATCGAAGGTGTTCACGTTCACCCGAAGTATGATCCCTCACAACGGTTTAATCGTTACGACATCGCTCTCATTGAGGTGACAGCACCTTCCGCTCTCAAGTTTGCCATCCTGGGTAAATCAGGCGAAACCCCGAGCAAAGGGTCCAAAACCTTTGTTGCGGGCTATGGCCGCACGTCCTACGACACCGCCGACCGATTACCTCGCCTTAAGAAACTCGAAGCGGAAGTCATGCAGACTGATTTTTCAGACTCAGAACAACTCATCTTCAACGGCGCAGACACCGGCACTTGCTTTGGCGATTCCGGCGGGCCTTTCTACGAGCAAAATGGTTCAACGATCCGTGTATTCAGCGTGCTAAGCCGTGAAGCTCCGGGCAACAAGAATTGCGTGGGAATGGATCTTCAGACTAAAACGTCTGCTGTCTGGCCTTGGTTCACCCAAGCGTTCAAAGGTGAACTCACGGCGCGCGCGAAAGTAAAACGCAAAGTCCCACGCGAACCAGGGCTTTAACGAACGAAAGACTCGAAGTGGAATTCAAATTAAAAGGCGAATACATCGAACTTAAGAACCTTCTAAAAGTCTGCGGCCTTGTCGAAACAGGCGGGGAGGCCAAGACCGTCATCGACGAAGGCAAAGTCCAAGTCGACGGCGTTACCGAAACCCGCAAAGCTAACAAAATCAAACCCGGCATGACCGTCACCTTCAACGGCGAAACCATCAACGTCACGGCTTAGAACTAGCGGGCTCTGCACTTAACTGATCCGCGGCGACGCGAAGTCGAAGCAGTTCGAAAAACAAAAGGCGAGCTTTGGCTCGCCTTTTGTTTTTCGAATGTTCTCTCGAAAGAGCGACCTCGATCTGCTGTCAGCTGCCGGGGTTAAGGGGCGGGCGCCCCTTACATTCGCGACTGAGCACAGCGAAGGAGGAGAGAAACGCCAGAGGCGTTTCGTGCGCTTTAGAAGTAGCCTTCGTCGTCGTCTTCTTCTTCTTCAGAATCGTCGTCGTCTTCGTCGTCATCAGCTGTGCCGATGTCGTTCGAGTTGAACTGATCGTCTTCCATCTCTTCGATGTTTGGAGCCGATTCGTTTGAACCGCCTTCTTCGTCTTCTTCTGCTTCAGAATAAGACTCGTCCATTTCGTCACGGCCCGTGTCTTCGTCGTGATCGTTCATTGCCATTGGTGCTGGCATTTCTTTTTTAGGTTTTTGAGCAGCAGGCTTTTTCGCAGCTTTAGGTGCTGCAGCTTTTGGCGCGGCTTTTTTAGCCGTTGCTTTTGGAGCAGCCTTTGCCGTCGCTTTCTTCGCAGGCTTAGCGGCTTTCTTAGCTGTCGCTTTCGCAGCTGTCTTCTTTGCTGGTTTAGCAGCTTTCTTAGCTGGCTTAGCAGCTTTTTTCGCGGTCGCTTTTTTAGCAGTCGCTTTCTTTGCGGTTTTTTTCGCGGCTTTTTTCGCAGTCTTCTTAGCAGGCTTAGCGGCTTTCTTTGCCATGATCCATTTCCCCCGTGGTGCTTGATTCAGCAGCCTCACTGTAAACGGAAATTGGCGGTGCAGGCTAGCCAAAAAGCACAACGGAGCCGCGTTCGCGACCCCGTTTTTTCTCTAGGTAATTTCACATATCGGACAATGGCCCGAACGCACGTGATCAAAGAATGTCGTCGATGATTCGAGCGAGATCGTCAG
>CAJYOV010000185.1 GCA_913776405.1 Pseudobdellovibrionaceae bacterium | reverse complement strand
CGCAACTGAGAGCTCTGAAAATCTGAAAGTGGTTTCTTTCGATCGCAATGAACAGGCGTAACGACAGATTCGAAACAAAAAAGGCTTGAGGTCTAACCCCAAGCCTTCTCTGATTTCCGAATAGTGTCTCGTGATTCCAATCAGGCCCTTAGTCTAGAGACCCTACCCGGACGAGGAGGAAGTCGCTCGTAAGCGACTTCGATTATCGAGCGTAACGCTTCTGAACCGATTCGCGGATCTCAGCGCCTTCGATGCTCAAGCGAGTCCAAGGAATCGCGAGAAGGCGGTCGTGTTCGATCTGCTCTTCTGTTTCTTCGCAGATACCGTAAGTGCCGCTTTCGATGCGGGACAAAGCCAATTCGATTTCAAGAAGCTGGCTGCGAAGGCGCTCTTGAAGAGAGAGCGTTTCTGCTTCAGCGAGGATACGGACAGTTTGGTCAGCTTCGTCGCCGCCCTTGTCTTCAATGTAGAGGTCGTTGCGGGTCTGACGAACGCGGTTAAGTAAATCAGTCTTCGCGTCTAGAAGGCGTCTTTTGCATTCCGCGACCAGGTTCTGTTCCGTAGTACCCATTGATCTCCCCCCCGAGAGTTAAAAATCTAGTTGCCTGACAAATACGCAGTGCCAAATTGGAACTGGTATATCTAGCCACAAGCCCTTTTTGGAAAGCAAGGAGAAATTCTTAAATTACCTTACAAGCCATAAGTCCTGGTTCCGAGGACCTATTTTCGTGTCAAGGTGAGACAACTCCTGCTTTTCGTGAAGGCAATCTGACACAGATGTGGGGATTTCTTAAATCAGAGTTTTGTCAGACAGGGGAAAACCGAAGCGTGCGCGTCACGCTTGGAAACTAGAATGCGACTTGTGTTCTCACACTTGGCGACCAAAGAGCGCTCTCCGCGATCCAGTACTCCGCCTTGTATTCATCCTGGACCAAGATCTGTGCGCCATCTCGATCGACTTTTCTGAACGGTGTGTAGCGATCTGCGGTCTCCATAGAGGCTGGCGCTTTTCCTTCACGACGGATCTTTGCGACTTTCGCTTTCACGACGCCGCATTGAAACTTCGCCGAGAGAACGCGCGAATTCACGTAGTGAACTTGGCCATCGAGATCTTTCACTTCAGACCAACCGCCCTTTTCTGAGAGGCGAAGGAACGGCATGTTCTGCCCAACGGTCCACGTGACTGGAAACGAAGTGCCAGGGCCTTTACGAAGAATCGCAGTCTTTGTTTGCACACAAACGGCTTCAGCCTGCGCAGCTACCGGCACAAGAGTCAGAAGCAAAGCACAGAGACCTAATTTCTTGCCCAATTTAGTGCCCAGTTTATTAACTGAATTCGCCATAATGTTCGCCGCCGGTTTCGTCATGCACCTTAAAGTTAGCAAACGTGGACCCATCACGGAAAGAGGAGCCCGACTCACTTCTCAAGTTGAGACGATCGTCCGAGGAAATTAATGCATCGTTGATTTGATCTAGATGAAAACGAGACCCAAGCCTTTAGTCTGCTTTGTTTGATGGTTTGATCGGCGTGACGTCTATAACTTCGTCACCTGAGATTTGGTGAGGTGTTACATCTCGGAAGACATCGCCATCGTGTTCGCCGCGAGATGTTGAGCGCGGGCCCCGCGGATCAAAACCACTAAAACCACCCTTGAAGCCTGCTGAGAAGCCGCCCATGTTGCCAAACGAGGCCATGCGGAACGTACCCGCTCGCATCTTTTGTTCGATTTTCTTTCGGATGAAGTGAGCGATCAGATGACGTGTTCCAGGCAACAAAAGAAGAACGGCTGTCACCGTCGAGAAGAATCCCGGAACGATCAAAAGAACGCCGGCTAGAAACACCATCAGAGAACTGAATATTTGATTCGCCGGAACTTGGCCGCGCTGAAGAGTGGCTTGAAAGTTTGCGAGCAAATAAGCACCTTGCGCGCGTATCAATCCAAAGCCAAGCACCGCCGAAGCGAGCAAGAAAAAGAGCGTATTCACGAAACCGATTTTAGCGCCGAAGAAGAACAGACCCCAAATTTCGAGAGCTGGAAGCGCCAGGAACAAAAGTCCCATTAGATCTCCAATGTGCAGACAACCGGGCAATGATCTGAACCCATTTGCCCATCGAGAATCTGTGCACTCTTGAGGCTCCCGACAAGGTTCTTAGTCACACAAATGTAGTCGATGCGCCAGCCACGATTGCCAATTCGCGCACGCTCGTATTGAGACCACCACGTGAATCGCTCGCGTTCATCCGGGTGAAAATGACGGAACGTATCGAC
>CAJYOV010000184.1 GCA_913776405.1 Pseudobdellovibrionaceae bacterium | reverse complement strand
GCTTTCACGAGCTCGATCGCAACTTCCAGAGTTACGTCTTCGACCTTCATTCCGTCAGGGAGCGAAACGTTCGTTTTTCCCATCTTGATGTAAGGGCCGTATTTGCCGTCAAAAATCGAAACGCCTTCTTCAGTACCCGGAAGTTTACCGAGTTCTTTGATCGCTGCTGCGCGACCACGGCCTGTCTTCGGCTTCATCAAAAGTTCGAGCGCGCGCTCGAACGGAATCGTAAACAGGTTGTCGGTTTTTGGAATCGATCGGAAATCGCCGTCGTGAACGACGTAAGGACCGAAGCGGCCAAGCCCCGCCTTAATTTCTTTACCGGTGCCAGGATGCTCGCCGAGAGTTTTCGGAAGTTCGACCAACTGAATCGCCATTTCGAGCGTTACGTTCTCGGGCTCTACCCCTTGCGGAAGTGACACACGTTTCGGCTTTGCATTTTCATCTGTTGCATCACCGAGCTGAACGTAAGGTCCATAACGACCATTCAAAACGTAGATCGGTTCGCCCGTTTTTGGATCTTTTCCGAGAGCATCGCTGCCGTTGATCTTCTGATCGATCAACTTATTCGCGATCTCGGCCGTGATATCCGCCGGCGCTTGCGACTCTGGGAGCGACGCGCACATGTCGGCGCCATCTTGCTTACGGCACACATACGCACCGTAGCGGCCCACGCGGAAACTTAAACCCTGAAGAGTGTCGAAATGAATCGAACGCGCTTCATCCGGATCGATTTTCGACTCTTCTTTTTCAACGGTCTTCTTCAAGCCGTTGTTTCCAAAATAAACTGATTTCAAATAACTCAAATGATCGAGGTCGCCGCCTGCGATTTCATCGAGCGAGTTTTCCATCGCGGACGTGAATCCGAGATCCACGTATTGAGTGAGATGCTGCTTTAAAAGCTTACCAACGACCATCGCCGTGAACGTTGGCGCAAGCGCGTTGCCCATCTTCTTGACGTAGCCGCGATCGATAATCGTTCCGATAATCGATGCGTACGTAGAAGGGCGACCAATGCCCTCTTTTTCCATCGTCTGGACGAGTGTTGCTTCGGTGAAGCGAGCTGGCGGTTTCGTTTCGTGATCCGTCGTGCGCACTTCTGTGCAGTGAACGGCATCGCCAACTTTGAGATCCGGAAGTCGCACTTCGCGATCTTCGAGAGCGCCCATTTCGTCGTCCTGGCCTTCGACATACGCGCGCAAAAAACCAGGGAATTCGATCGTCATGCCGGAAGCAGCGAAGATCGCATTCTCAACCTGGAAGCGAACCGAAACCTGTTTCTGACGGCTATTTACCATCTGGCTCGCCATCGTCCGTTTCCAGATCAATTCGTACAGACGCACCTGCATGCCTGTCAGGCCCGTTTCTTCCGGCGTTTTGAAGTCGGTACCCGCTGGGCGAATCGCTTCGTGGGCTTCTTGTGCGCCTTTGACTTTCTTGCCTTCGTACGTGCGCGGAGTTTCCGGCAAATAATCTTTACCGTACAGCTCAAGAATCTTTGCGCGAGACGCCTCAAGAGCCTGCGTCGACAAGAACGTCGAGTCCGTACGCATGTAGGTAATGAATCCTTGCTCGTACAACGACTGTGCGACTTGCATCGCTTCACGCGCCGAAAGACCCAGTTTTCTGTTCGCTTCTTGCTGGAGTGTCGAAGTGATAAATGGAGCTGGTGGCTTACGAGAAACGGGCTTCTCTTCCGCTTCAGTCACCTTCCAAGGTTTACCCAGAACAGACGAGCGAATCTGATTCGCGGCAGCTTCATCTAGGGCGATAAGCTTTCCGCCTTCGTCGACGAGCTTTCCCGTTTCAGAATCGAAATCTTTGCCTGTCGCGATCCGCTTTCCGTTATACGTCAGAAGGCGTGATGCAAATTTGATCGTATCCTTCTCGTTATCCGTTTCGATGCCCCAATACGCGGATTTCACGAAACGAATACGCTCATGCTCTCGCTCACCGATCAAACGGACGGCAACGGACTGAACACGGCCTGCTGAAAGCCCGAAAGCCACCTTCGTCCAAAGAAGAGGTGAAATCGTGTACCCAACCAAACGATCGAGAATACGACGCGCCTCTTGAGCACGAACCAGATTGTCATCAATAGGGCGCGTGTCTTTCAGAGCCGCGAGGATTGCATCTTTCGTGATCTCGTTAAAGACCATCCGCTTGAACGGCACTTTTGGCTTCAAAGTTTCTACGAGATGCCAGCTGATCGACTCACCTTCACGGTCTTCATCGGTTGCGAGATAAAGTTCGCTAGCTTCGTCGAGCTTGTCTTTGAGAGTCTTGATGACCTTCGTTTTATTTTTCGGAACGGTGTAGATTGGATCGAAGTCGTGATCGACGTCGACACCTAAACGCGCCCAAGGCTGCTTCTTATATTTTTCCGGAATGTCTTTCGCCGTTTGAGGCAAGTCGCGCACGTGGCCCATGCACGATTCAACGACATACTCTTTGCCCAGAAACTTTCGAATCGTCTTCGCCTTTGTCGGCGACTCGACGATCACGAGCTTGGTTCCAGACGTTCCGCTAGATGCTGCAGCTTTTTTAGCCATTTATAGGTGTGCTCCAAAATTTAAAATGAGCGGTTACGACTAGCGTTGCAAGAGGAAATTTTTGACGCGCGCGCCTGGACTCGCCCTACAATAGCGGGAACACTGCCTTGATGACGTGTCTTAGACTGAGGAGAAGTTGTCGACATGAAACCAGTTTCTGAATTCAACAGCTCAACAGTTCGGTTTCTCTTTACTGATATCGACGACACTCTGACCGACCACGGACGTCTAGGTCCAGGCGCGTATGAAGCGCTTTGGAAGTTGGATGCTCACGGCATCAAAGTCATTCCCGTTACCGGGCGCCCCGCTGGCTGGTGCGAAATGATTGCGCGCTTGTGGCCCGTTCATGGCGTCGTCGGCGAAAACGGCGGCTTCTACTTCCGCTATGCCGCCAAGAAAATGCACCGCGCCTTTTTCTTCGACGAAGCAACTCAAAATCAGAATCGCAAGAAGCTTGATCGCATTCGCGACGAAGTCCTCAAAGCCGTCCCCGGTTGCGCCGTTGCGAGCGATCAGTTTTCTCGATTGATGGATCTCGCGGTCGATTTCGCTGAGGATGTTGGTCCTCTGTCTGAAAAGCAGATCGATGACATCGTCAGCGTTTTCAAAAAACACGGTGCTCAAGCCAAGGTCTCTTCGATTCACGTGAACGGTTGGTTTGGTGCTTACGACAAACTTTCGATGTGCCGCCAGTATGCCAAAGACGAGTTGGGTCTCGATCTCGACGAAGCGAATGAGCAATTTGCTTTTAGCGGCGATTCGCCCAACGACGAACCGATGTTCGGCTTCTTTAAGAACACGTTCGCCGTCGCGAACATCAACACGTTCTTGCCGCGTTTGATCCACAAACCTGCTTACGTCGCAAAAGGCGATGGCGGGTCAGGCTTCATCGAAATCGCGGAGCGCTTGATCCTCAAAACGCCTGAGAGCTGAAGCGACGCCATGATCCCCTAGAGAAGTTTCACGATCGTCGAAACTTTGCGCCATTTTACGGCACTCTCAGCTGGCCCCATCTTTGTAATCAGAGCTTTCTGCTCATTCGTTTAAACAGAAAGTTTGGATCATGGATTCGTTGAAACATCTTGTTTTGGCTACGGCCCTCATCGCCGTCGCGTCGCTGGTTTCCGAAAGTGCTCATGCACTCTATACCCCGCAAGCAGCGTTGACTGACGCTTTATCAGAAGACCTCAAATTTGTCGGTAAATGGGTCCCGTCTTACTCGGAAAGCGGCCGCATGCCCGTCTGCGTGTATCGCAACTCAAAAGTCGTCGTCTATCAATCGTACTGCACGAAGAATAGAATCTCAGCCTTCGGCACACGCATCCATTCGATCAACCCGAAAAAAGGTTACGTCACAATTTACGCGGAGACTGCGAAGGATGACGACGTAACAAAGGTAAAACGCGATCGCTATGCCGATACTCACTGGTACATGGCCTCGAAGACATCGAAAAAGTTTAAGTTCAACGGCGCCCTTCGTGACTTCCGCCGTTTTGACGAAGCGCTCTCGAAAGACCCAAGCCCAGGCTGCATCACGAGCCGAACGTTTCCGCTTCTGTGCAAACCCGAATACGCAAAAGAATCGAAGTCATGGGGCGATCCCGCACAAGCCTTCTG
>CAJYOV010000183.1 GCA_913776405.1 Pseudobdellovibrionaceae bacterium | reverse complement strand
GGAAGAAGTGATTCGAGATGCTTGATTGCGTCTTTGCGTTTGAGGACGCCAGCACGATTCGCTTTCTCAGCGCCGAGCATGATGTTGTCGATCACGGAGAGCGTGTCGACGAGAGTGAAATGTTGTTGAACCATACCGAGACCGGCACGGATGGCGTCCATTGAAGAGCGAAAATCTTTTTTGGTGCCGTCGAGATAAATCTCACCGCGTGTCGGATGATGGAGACCGAAGAGAAGCTTCAGAAATGTTGATTTGCCTGCACCGTTTTCGCCGACGATTGCGTGGAGCCCAGGGCCGAAGGTCAACGAGACTCCAGCGACCGCCGTGAAGTTACCGAACTCTTTCGTTAGATCACGGGTCTCCAGAGTCATCGATTCAGTCTCACTTTTTCTTCGAGACTTCGTAGTAGTCAGGCACTTTGATCTCGCCTTTGACGATTTTGGCTTTGATGTCTTCAAGCTTGGCGACGTAAGGGTCAATGATCGCTTTATTGTTTTCGTCGACTGCGTAGTCGATCCCTTTGTCTTTGAGTCCGAACGTTTGCGTCCCGGCTTTGAATTGACCTGCGAGCTCTTGCTTGATGATTTCGTAAACCGCGGTATCGACACGTTTCAACATGCTTGTTGCGACACGGCCAGGCTTGATCGCGTTTTGATTGCTATCGACGCCGATGACATACGACTTTTTCTCTTCAGCGGCATCGAACACACCAATACCTGATGCGCCGGCAGCGTGAAAGATCACATCAACGCCCGATCCATACTGACCGAGCGCGAGTTCTTTACCGCGTGACGGGTTTGCCCACGCGGAGCTGTTGATGCCGACGTAATTGACTTTGATTTCAGCCTTCGGATTCACCGACTTGACGCCCGCTTCGTAGCCCATCTCGAAACGACGAATGAGCGGTGTTTCCATGCCGCCAATGAAGCCGACCTTGCCGGTTTTTGAGAGCATGGCCGCCAAAGCGCCGACTAAGTAGCTGCCTTCGTGCTCAGCGAACATGAGTGCCGCGACGTTTGGACCTTCTGCGACCGCGTCGATGATTGCGAAATGAGTTTTTGGGAACTGCGGCGCGACTTTTTTGACAGCGTCGAGTTGGGCGAAACCGACGGCGATCACAAGGGGGTAGCCGCGTTCAGCAAAAGTGCGAAGAGCTGGCTCAAAAGCCGCATCGTCAGATGATTCAACATCTTTGAGCTCGAAGCCGAGGTCTTTTTCAGCGTCTTTTGCGCCACGGAAAGCGGCACTGTTGAACGACTTGTCGTCTTTGCCGCCTTTGTCGAATACGAGACCGATTTTGACGTCTGATTTTGTCGCAGAAGTGGGGCCTGATTTAGACGCGGATTCACCACCTGCTGCGGAATCGCTTGGTGCCGACTTCGTGCAAGAAGTCGCAAGGAAGAACGTTACGAGACTGAGGACCATCGCTCTACGTAGACGCATACAAGCCACCTGACTTTGGGGTTCTTGTTGAAGGAAAATGACTTATGACCCAGGCCTTTGGCAAGCCCTCGTTTCACTCCGCTAGATTCTCCTCAGGCTCGTAGCTTACCTTTATAAAGATGTTCAAATTCCTCATCTCTTGGTTGATCGCTGTCGGTTGTTTCTTCGGACTCATCATTGTCGGAATCGGCCTCTTTTTAGCGACCACTCCACGCCCGACAGATCTGAAAGACGGCTGCCTCACAACGAAGATGTATCAGGTCCACCTCTGCCCGACTGATCCCGGGTACGTAAAGCTCAAGAACATTTCGATCCACGCAAGAAACGCGATTATTGTGTCAGAAGATGGCGCTTTTTATGCCCACAAAGGCTTCGATTGGAATGAACTGAAATCGAGCTTCGATAAGAACATGGAGACGGGCGAGTACGCTCGCGGTGGATCGACGATCACACAGCAGCTCGCGAAGAACGTTTATCTATCACCTGAGAAATCGGTTCTTCGCAAAATCCGCGAGGCGATGATTACGGTGCAGATCGAGAACTTGCTCTCTAAAGACGAAATTCTTGAGAAGTATCTCAACGTCGTTGAGTTCGGTGAAAACCTCTACGGGATTAACGCCGCCTCGAAATTTTACTTTAAAAAATCTCCAGCGAATCTCACACCGGCAGAAGGCGCGTTTCTCGCGTTTCTGCTCCCGAGCCCTAAAAAGTACTCGCAGAGTTTCCGTGCAAAGAAGCTTACGCGCTTTGCTGGCAAGCAAGTCCGCGTGATCGTCGATCGCCTCTATAAGTTCAAAAAAATCGACGAACTCACGCACGCGCAAGCGCTAGCCGACGTCGAAAACATGTTCGGCCCGATGCCGGACCCTAATGTAGTCGACCCTCTCTTAGAACAAGATCTCGGCACCGACGAAGACGGCTTCGTCACCCCGGAAGAAGACTCTGCAGACTCGATCTGATCGAGTCCCGATGAACGCCCATTCGAAAATAAAAAGCCCCGTCTCATCGACGAGGCTTACTACCATTTAGTCCTCAGGGTTCAGTTCCAGTTGAAGTTGCAGTTCCAGATGTCAGCACAGTTTGTCAGTTTTGCTTTTGCTGCCGCAGGCTGAGCGGGACTGAAAAACTGTACTGATGACTCAATCTGCAACTGCAACTGGAACTGGTCTACTGACCTTCCCGAATTACTCTTTCGCAGCCTGTTTCCGCTTATTCGGATCAAGGTGCTTACAGCGGATACGGATGTGCTTCGGCGTGACCTCAACGCATTCGTCATCGTTGATCCAGTCGAGAGCTTGTTCGAGCGTCATCGGCTTGATTGGAACAAGTTTCACCGCTTCGTCTGTACCCGACGCACGAACGTTAGTGAGTTTCTTTTCGCGTGAAGCGTTAACGACGAGGTCGTTATCTTTCGCGTGTTCACCGACGATCATACCTTCGTACAAATCCGTGCCCGGTTGAACGAAGATGATGCCGCGCTCTTGGAGACCGAAGAGACCGTAAGCAACGGCAGGGCCTTTGCGGTCAGCGATCATAGCGCCGTTGAAGCGAGTTTCCATGTCACCACGGTAAGGACCGTAGCCTGCGAAGTTCGTATTCAAGAGACCTGTACCGCGAGTATCCGTGAGGAATTCGTTGCGGTAGCCGATAAGGCCACGTGATGGGATCATGAACTCAACGCGAACACGACCTGTGCCCTTGTTGTTCATGTTCGTCATGACACCCTTACGAGTACCGAGCTTCTGGGTGACAACGCCTACGAAATCTTCCGCGACGTCGACGACAACCGTTTCCATCGGCTCCATCTTTTCGCCGTTTTCGTATTTGAAAACGACCTGTGGCTTACCGATAACCATCTCGAAACCTTCACGGCGCATTTGCTCAACCAAAACGCCCAATTGAAGTTCGCCGCGACCGAAGACTTTGAAAGTCTCTGGTGAGTTCGTAGGCTCAACCTTGATCGAAACGTTTGTGAGAAGCTCGCGCTCGAGACGCTCGAGGATTTTACGTGATGTTACGTTCTTGCCATCGAGACCTGCGAAAGGACCGTCGTTGACCGACATTGTGACGGCAACAGTTGGCTCTTCGACTTTAATACGTGGAAGTGGAATTGGATTCGCCGCTGAAAGGATCGAGTCACCGATGTTGATGTTCTCGAAACCTGCGAGAATCGCGATATCGCCTGCGCCAACTTCTTCAGCTGGAACTTGCTTCATCGCTTCGTAGCGGAACAGTGCTGAAACTTTTGAAGTCGTACGCTTGTCACCCTCTTGCGAGATAACAACTTGATCGCCCATGCGAATAACGCCGTTACGAACGCGACCGATACCAAGACGGCCAACGTAATCGTTGTAACCGAGGTTAGCGACGTTCATCTGAAGCGGTGCTTTTTCGTCGAATTTTGGTGCCGGGAACTTCTCGATGATCCAGTCGAACATGATACCGAGGTTTTCAGTTTTTACTTCCGGATCGAGAGTTGCGTAACCCTCACGCGCAACCGCGTAAAGAAGTGGGAAATCTGTTTGCTCTTCCGAGGCGTCGAGATCGACGAAGAGGTCGAAGAGTTCGTTATGAACTTCGTTGATACGCGCATCGGGACGGTCGATCTTGTTGATACAAACGATGACCTTGAGACCGAGCTCGAGAGCTTTCTTCAAAACGAAACGCGTTTGCGGAAGTGGACCTTCGGACGCATCGCAAAGAAGGATACAACCGTCGACCATCGTCATTGCGCGCTCGACTTCGCCACCGAAGTCCGCGTGTCCCGGGGTGTCGACGATATTGATACGGTGACCTTTGTAAACGAACGAAGCGTTCTTCGCTGCGATCGTGATACCGCGTTCGCGTTCGAGGTCCATCGAGTCCATCATACGTTCAGCGACTTGTTCGTTTGAACGGAACATGCCCGATTGCTTCATCAAGCCGTCGACGAGAGTTGTTTTACCGTGGTCGACGTGGGCGATGATGGCGATGTTACGAATTTTGTCCGGGGTGATCATTGCTTCTGACATTGAGGTTCCTAGTGAGACTGTTAACCGTGGCCACCCATCAAGAACGCTTCACTGCTCGTATCTGCTTGCGCCGCCAACCGAAGTTCTCTGAAGAACTCCGTCGTCATGGCCATAGCCTCATCGAGAGTTTGCGTTTGAAAGATAGCTTTTCTGAAATTTGAGGCGCCAGGATAGCCGGAAGAATACCACGACGCAAACTTCTTGATCTGAAGCATCGTTATTCTTTGGTCAGTGGCGCGGGCGAAAGCTTCGTAAAGCTTGTGGAAGAGAGAGACGAAGTCTTTCTCGTAAGCCACTGGGGGCGCGCCCGAAAGCGCATTGATCGCGCTTGAGCCGCCAAAAGAAGAGCGAAGGCTCTCGGCTCGAATGGCCGATTCTAGCGCTTCAGATCCAACCAATTGCGATACGGCTGACTTTGATTCGTAAATGTCGAGAGCTTCGCGGAAGATCCACGGGTTTTTCAGGCAGCCGCGGCCGATCATGACCCCGTCGCAACCCGATTCAATTAAGCGCTTGTTTGCCATTTCAGCCGTGCTGATATCGCCGTTTCCAATGATTGGGATTTTGCTAACTGATTTCACTTCCGAAATGAAATCCCAGTCAGCAGCACCGGAGTATCCGGCAGCCCGTGTTCGACCATGGATCGCCACCCACGTGAGGCCTTCGTTGTAAGCGATTTCAGCCACTTTCGCGGCATTGCGCGAAGATTCATCCCACCCGGTGCGGATCTTAACCGTCACCGGAAGCGACGTAGCCGCCTTCACGGCTTTGAAAACGGCTTCGACCGCCGGAAGATCTTTGAGAATCGCGGAGCCAGCGCCTTTTTTAACGACTTTTGGGACCGGACATCCAAAGTTCAGATCGACGAAGTCAGCGCCCGTTTGCTCAACGACCTTCGCCGCTGTCGCCAAGACTTCAGGTGTTTCACCAAAAAGCTGAATCCCAACAGGTCGCTGCTTTTCTTCGAAGGCCATGAGCTGCGCTGTTTTCGGGCTCTTGTATTCGATGCCGTGAGCAGAAACGAGTTCTGTCGTTAAGACGCCTGCGCCGAGATCGCGCATGAACGAACGGAAGCAGGAATCCGTAATTGCTGCCATTGGGGCAAGAACGAACGGATTCGTTTCTAAATATTTTTTGAGATCGACTTTTTGGCCTGCCACGTGGCGCGAGTTGTAGCCTGGCGCCTTGCTTCTCTGCAAGCGACATTGCAGTATCGCGAAATGCCTATAAAGCCCAAGTCTTCTAAGTTGTTAAAGGGATACACGATCGGCCTCGATTTAGGTGGAACCAAAGTCGCTGCGGCCCTCGTCGACGCAAACGGTAAGATCTTAAAAGAAAGCACCGTTAAAACCGTTCCCCCTCACCTTCTGGATTCCGATCCAAAGAAATCAAACAACCCGTCGGCAAAAGACGTTAAAGCGCATATCGCGTATGTCGTTAAGGCAATGGCCGACGCCACGGAAGACTGTGCGTCGGAGCTCTCTAAGAAAGAGAAGTCTCAGATCGTCGGGCTTGGGCTTGCCTCGGCGGGGCCGCTCAATATCGGCAGAGGCGAGATCGTCGACTCTTCAAACCTAAAAGGTTGGAAACGCGTTCCAATCGTAAACCTTCTCCGGAAGCAAGCCGTGAAGCGCGGCCTGACGGACAACATTGTCTTTCAAAACGACGCGATCGCGGCCTCGCTCGGAGAAGGCTGGATCGGCGTAGCGAAGAACAAGCAAACTTACGTCGGCGTGACTGTCGGAACCGGCATCGGAACAGGCGTGATTTTGAACGGTCAGCCGGCTCAATCACAAGGCATGGGCTCTGAGTGGGGTCACATCATCGCTGACAGTTTAAATCTTTCGAAAGCGCTTGCGACACCTTACGACCGCGAAGTTGAAGGCATCGCCTCTGGCACGGGTCTTGTTCGCCGCGCGCAAAGTAAAGGCTTAAGCTTCACAAGCGTTCACCAAATGGCTGCGTTCGCACGCGACGGCGATCGCGACGCACAGGCGCTCTTTCATGAATCCGCAGAAGCATTAGCCGGTCTCTTTTATTCTCTCTCGCTCGGCTTCAATCCGGAAGTCTTCGCGGTTTCAGGCGGCATGCTCGCTGTGAAAGATCTTTTCCTTCCGCAGGCGATCGATCTCTACAACAGGGCGATCAGCGTGAAGTACCCGTCATTTAAAAAACCGATCAAAGTTTCAAAGCTCGGCGTGAAAGCCGGCGTTATAGGCGCGGCACGTTTACCGCGGTTGGAGGCCTGATTAGTGACCCACTTGCCCGGACTCATTAACGATCTCGCTCTCATTCTCATCGCGGCAGGTATTGTCACTCTGATCTTCCGGAAACTGCGTCAGCCTGTTGTTTTAGGCTATTTAATTGCGGGCTTCATTGTTGGCCCGCACTTTTCGTTTCTTCCGACGATCTCCGATCAACCGAACATTCAGGTTTGGTCCGAGATCGGGATCATCTTCCTTCTTTTCGCTCTTGGTCTCGAGTTCAGTTTTAAGAAGCTCGTAAAAGTGGGCGGCGCCGCTTCGATCACGGCGTCCGTTGAAGTGATCGGTATGGTTTTGATCGGTTATGTTACGGGCATGGCGCTTGGCTGGTCCGCGATGGATTCGCTGTTCTTGGGCGGTGTCCTTGCGATCTCATCCACCACGATCATCATTCGCGCCTTTGAAGAAGTTGGCGTGAAGGGGAAAGCGTTCGTGAGCCTCGTCTTTGGCGTTCTCGTCGTTGAAGATTTGATCGCCATCTTACTTCTCGTTTTGCTTTCGACCGTCGCAGTAACGAAAAGTTTTGCGGGCCAGGAGATGCTCTACTCCGGCGCAAAACTTCTTTTCTTTTTAATTCTCTGGTTTGTCGGCGGCATCTTCCTTATTCCGTCGTTTTTGCGGCGCGCTCGACCTTGGATTAACCAAGAGACGATGCTCGTCATGGCCGTGGGCCTCTGCTTTCTGATGGT
>CAJYOV010000182.1 GCA_913776405.1 Pseudobdellovibrionaceae bacterium | reverse complement strand
ACCTTGCCCACGCGCCGTGCGTACGTAATGCCGAAGCGCTTCGCAAAAGACATCCATTCGCGCAGGTCGCTGTCGATCGTGGAGCAAGACGATGTCCCCCGCTTTCGCTTCGACGAGAGAACTCTCGGCCTTCTTCGGTGTCCACTGGAAAGCTGTATCGAAGAAGCGTGTTTGCCACAGAATGAGCGGAAGGTTCTTTGTTTTGAGAGCGCGCTTGAGTGGCGGTGTGACGATACCGGCTGGCGGTCGAAAGCCGACCGGCTCGATCAACATCTCGGAAAACGCACGTTCGCTTTCCCAGATCCAGTCGTTCATCTTCTGCTGCGAGCCGAAGAAAACGGAGTAAGCATGATCGAGCGAATGGTTGCCAAGAGTGTGGCCATCAGCAAGAGCGCGCTCCAACAGTTTGCGCTCTTGATGTGCTTTGGTCGCCACCACAAAAAACGTAGCTGGCACTTGTTCTTCAAGAAGGATGTCGAGCACACGCTCGGTTGTGACCGGCTCTGGTCCATCGTCGAACGTGAGATACAATGCTTTCGGAGCGTCTGGTCCGGGCTCGATTCGACGGACGATCATGTCAGTCGGTCTGCCAAACGAGTTATGAGGTCATAACGGAAGAGCGACTTCAGACCTGTCAGTGGTAATTCGATTCTTGGATGATGTGCGGACTCTTTCAGAACGTCATCGGGCGTGATCAAAACTTTGAGACCGTATTTAGCAGCAGTTGCTTCCGAACAAAGTGCGAGCACGGCTGCACCTTCACGATCAACGCCCGTTGGGCCGGAAAACTCAGGTGGGACAGTCTCAACCGTGACCGCGAAACAAAATTCGCACAAACTATCTGCCAGCAATGTTTCGGAGATATCGAGCACTTCATCACCACCGCGTGTGCGATGATTCACCGTGAAGACGGGCCCTTGAATGCCGTATTGGATTGCGAGAAAGCCGGTCGTCGAATTGTGCAAACTGTTTTGGAAAAAAATGGGCCGAGCCACACCGTTTTCGGCGAGACCTTTTAAGAAACCACCGGTCGCCTCAATTTCGCCGAAACCAGAATTTAAGATGAGCCCAGCTGCAGCCAAGCGCTCAGGCGTGAAGATATCCGCTAGTGATGAAACCGCTTTCTTCATCGCATCGAAACACAAGGTCATTTTGCGAGAGGCTTTTCGGAACGCGGCCTGTGTGACGTAGCTCTTCACATCTTCATCGTGAGAAACCGCAGCAGCGACGACGACCATCTTCATGACAAAGCCTCTGCGGGTTGACTAAAAACGAGAGCGGCATTGATGCCGCCAAAGCCCAGCGTGTTTTTCAGTATGTGACGAATCGCTCTTGGCGCGCTCTCGCGAGCGACAACTAAAGGGATTCGTGGATCTTGGTGCTCGAGACCGCCTGATTTCAGCACCGTTTGACGACGAAGAGCTTCGACGCACAAAACGGCCTCGAGTGTTCCCGAAGCGCCAAGAGCGTGGCCATGATTGTATTTCGTCGACGTGACTGGCGGTAACGTCGCCCCATCGAAGAAACGGGCGATCGCGCGCCCTTCTGAGAGGTCGTTCAAATCGGAGCCTGTCCCGTGAGCGTGAACCCATGAAATTTCGTTCGGTGATAAATGGCTCGAACGCACCGCTTGCGCCATCGCTTGAAAACACCCCTCACCTTCGGGATGCGGACCCGTCATATGAAACGCGTCGGTTGTTAACCCTGAGCCCGAAATGATCGCGAGCGACTTTTGCTTTACGACGTCTGACGCTTCTAAAACGAGAAACCCGGCGCCTTCTGAAAGGTTAATCCCTTTTCGAGAAGAATCGAAAGGTCGCGCAGGCTCTGAAGAGAGAAGCTGGAGTGATTTGAAACCTTCAACCGTCAGGCTTGAGAGAACTTCGACGCCTCCCACGAGGCATCGTTTAACTTTACCTTGGCGGATCCACATCGAACCTAGCGCAAGCGCCTGCGTGGCCGCGCTACAAGCAGAGCTGATTAGCGCTGTCTTCGAGGGCTGACCGATGTGCGAGGCTATCGTATCGAGAAGGGCACCTAAAGATTGATGGCGAAAGACAACTTCGAGATCTTCTTGCGAACTTTTTTGACGTAAGAATTCGACGAATTCCGTGGCCCAGATATCGATCTGGCCTGTGGTCGTCGCAAGAATAAAGCCGTCATCGGGATCGAGTCTTGAAAGTCCGGCTTGAGTCAGAGCTTCTTTTGCCGCCAGCATTGAGAACTCGAAGGCGCGACCTTCAGTTTCAGAACCGAGCTGGGGCCCGTCGAGCTGCACGGCACCTAAGCCCTCGACGATTCCGCTCTCACCGCGCTCGACACGGTCCCAAAAGCGATTCACGCCGATTCCGAGACAAGAAACGACGCCCAAACCCGTAACACAAACAGAACGAGTCGCGAGACTCACTGCTTGCTCTTAGCTTCTTCTACGAAGTCGGCGATCGTGCCGATAGTGCGAAAGTGTTGTTTGCCGACTTCGGCGTCGTTGATCTTAACGCCGAATTGTTGCTCGACGGCGACCACGACTTCAAGAATGTCGACTGAATCGAGCTCGAGACCGCCCTCTCGAAGCGAGGTGTCCGCCGTAATCGCCGCTGGGTCCAAATGATGCAGATTCACAGACGTGATGATGAGATTCTTAACTTCGGACACGAGCGATTGATTGTGCATGACGGGTACTATATTTAAATCATCTATGAAACTCAAACTCCGAAACGCCACGCCCGCTCTTTTGGTTGCGCAGCTCAAAGCCTCTTCGATCAGCCTTTTAGTCGCATCTTTTGGCGGCCCGTTTTTGGTACTTTCCGTATCTCTGTTCCTCGCAACGGCCGCGTTCGCAGCGCCGCCGCAGCCCGTCGCCGAAGCCGAACTTCAGGCGCTCTTCGCAAAATACGCTGATTTGGATCGTCTTTCGGTCGACTTCACCCAAACTAAAACGCTCAAGGATATTCCGACCAAATTGAAATCAAGCGGTCATCTCGATGTTCAGGCGCCTGATGCGCTCACGTGGACGCTCCTAAAACCCTCGTTTTTGGAATTTGAGCTGGTCAAAGGCGATGCCCAAATCACGTCAGGCACGGGCACTGACAGAACCGTGCAGAAATTCACGAAGGCGCAAATGGCTTCGTCTGCTCAAGCAAAGTCGCTCGAGGGTTTGGCATCATGGCTTAAGTTTGATGCAGGCTATCTCTTGAAAGAGTACAAGATCTCGAAGGATGAATCGGGCGCGCTCGAGTTTGCCCCGAAGTCGCCAGAGACATCACCTTTTGCGAAGATCCATCTTGAGTTTTCAAAAACGCAAACTGTCAAACATCTCACGCTTTCTGAGACCTCAGGCGATGTGATCGAGCTTGAATTTCAGACTCCAAAAATTCAAAAGCGCTCACCTCAGAAACCCCATTCAAAATGACGAAAGCTCGGCTTCAACTTCTTGCCGTCCTCGTCGTCTTAGCGCTTCTTTCGGCCGCACTTTTTTTGAGACCTGCAAACAGCTGGCTCGACCAGTCACACGAATCGTTTTTGCCAAAGCCACTCGCCGCGAAACTTTCGACGTATCGAAACTTTCCGATCTTCTGGTGGAACTTTCTCATTCTCGAATCCAAACCGGGCGCAGAGATCAACCCCGCAAAGATTGGATCGCTCTGCCGTGAGTTGGCCGCTAAAAATAAAGATCGGATTGCCTTTCTCCCCTGCTCGGCCGATCTCGTTCAATTAAAGCCCTACCTTCAAGACTGGGTGCGCGATTGGCCTTTGAGAGACCCCTCGCCGTCGAAATCTTCGATGCAGCAAACTGTGGCCGATGCGACCGCAAAACTGTCTCTTCCGATGGACCGCGATCTTCTCGAACTTTTGCGCCTTGATCCGGCGCAAACGAATCGAGCCTTGCAAGCCCTTGAAGGTCAGAGCGTCAAATTCGACTTCGAAAAATACTCTGGTTTTTACTACGACAAAAAGTCGGGCCGTACACTTTTACCGATTCAATTTTCGTTTCCACCGAATGAGGCGGACAAAACGAATGCAGTGCTCGAGTCAGGGCGCACACTCGATGCTTCGATGGTCGGTATCGGGCCTCACCTGGCAAGTTATGAAAACGAACACCAAGTTAAGGCCGACGTAGAAGCCGTCTCGATCGCAGGCACAGTTTTCCTAATTGCGATCAGCGTCTTCATGATCTTTACGAAGCAGTGGCGGCTTCTCTTGTTTTACCCGTTTCTCGGTTTGTCGACGCTTGCGTCGATCACACTCACAGTGTGGTGGTTCGGCAAAATTCACGGGCTTGTGCTCGCGTTCGGCCCGGGCATCATCGGTCTTTCAATGGACTACGCCGTTCACGCTTCATTCTCTGCGTCCGAGAAAGACGAAACCTGGCTTGCGAACGCGGTCGGCCTTCTGACCACGATCACGGTGGTCTTGGTCGGATACTTCTCAAAGCTTCCAATCATTCAGCAACTGATGTTTTTCTCAGGTGCAGGCCTCTTTATTGGCTTCATCGTTTTCTACTTATTGAATCGCAGCGAACCGGCTCTGTTCCAAGCGCAGAGATTCTTTAAAAAACCGCCGAAGTCGAAAGCACTCGCATCGCTTGTGCTGATGACGGCTGTCTTTACGTTCGTCGGATTCGCCTTCGCAAAGCCATCGCTTAAATTGAGCGACATCGGATTTGAGAGTCCGAAAGTCAAAGCGGCCACTCGCTGGCTCGTGATGGAAGGCAAAATGCGCGCCCCCTTCGTTACGATCTCGAGCGGCCAAGACGCACTTCGAGAGTCCGAAGCTGATCTCACGTGGGCGAAGGCGAATCGTCTTGACCTAAAAACCGTCAGCGATCTCGTGCCGCCACTTGTGAACCAAAAATCGAACCTGGCTTCATGGCAGGCTGATTTCTGTACCTACGAAGCATCGGTTTTCGAAAACTCCAAAGAGCTTTTTTCGCCCTTCTTGGGTGCGATCGGTTGCGGTTCGAAGACCGTTCTAAATCTGACGCAGCAGCCCCCTCGTTATGTTCGAGATTTCCACTCGTTTGAAGGCGATGAATGGATTTCGCTCTGGTTTCCAAAAGAAGATTCTGACGTGGCGAAACTGAAAGCGCATAAGCCAGAGGCATCTTCGTTGGTCGAACTCGCAACTCTATTCCCCGAGGCACTTTCGAAAGAAGTGTTCTGGATGGCGCCCGCAATCTTTTTGCTGTCAACTCTTCTTCTCTTCATCTACTACAAGCGACCTCTGAAAGTCGGCCTGGCTCTTCTTCCTTTCCTGACAGGGCTTGGAACCTACTTTGTTGCGTTTTTTGTCTTTGGCCTCACGATGAGTTTCGTCTCCTTTATCAGCTTCATCATGATCTTCGGCTTTTCGCTCGATTACGGTATTTTCGCCGCGAACGTCAGCGACGCGGAGAGCGCTCACGGCGACGAGGTTCGTTCGGCTCTGACGCTTACCACATCGATGACTCTCGCGGGCTTTGTCCCGCTTCTCTTCGCGAAACACCCCGCGATGAGACATCTTGGTGAAGGTCTCGTGGCTGGAACGATCGGGACCTACTTAGGAGCCGTAAGCGCTGTCCCCTTCTTGAGCGAGCGGCTCGAAAAACTCCGGAGGTCACGCGCATGAGTTGGATGAAGCGCGCTTTTGCGATCATCAGTCTCCTCTCGCTTTTGTTCTTCACGTTTTTGATCGCGTCGTTTCATGCGGCCGTCGCGATTCGCCCTGCGAATCTCGTCGGGCAAACGCCGAAAGAGTCTGGCGAGTTCATCGATCGAAGTGTGTACGGCGTTCACCAGATCTTGCTGACAGGGTCTGATTTCGAGCGCGGATACAACTCTGGCCGTATGGGCAAAGCACTTCTGCAAAAACAAGAAGTGTCTCTCCTCACGCAGCTAGAAGGCTGGATTCCGAGCCGCACGGTTTTGAAGCTTTTGACCGCGGTTGCCGCGAACTGGTTTCGAGGCATCCAAGATTATTACGAACCTTGGGCGCTCGAAGAAATGTACGGCGTGTCGCTGAGCGCGCCCGTTGAAGGCGATTTTCTCGCCGACGGTTTCACTCGCCAAATTAGCTACCACGGTTTGCATGAAGTGGGACAGATGCTCGTGGATCAGGGCGTACCCTTCGCTTGTACAGCGATAGCAGCACGCTACAAGCAAAACTGGATCATCGGTCGCAACTTTGATTTTGAAGGCGGCGAAGTCTTCGATCGCGAGAAACTCATGAAGTGGGTTTTTCCAGATAAGGGGCACGCGTATCTTTCGGTGATTTGGGCCGGCATGGTCGGCGCAACGACCGGCGTGAACGAAAATGGTCTCTACATTTCGTTAAACGCGGCCGGCAGCAGCGACCGCGCTCGTGTGGGAACACCATCAACGCTTGTCATCACAAAAGCTCTTCAATATGCAAACTCGGTAGAAGAAGCGCTTGAGATCTTCAGAACCGAGAAAATGTTCATCACCGATATTTTTCTGGTCGTTGATGCAAAATCGAAGCGCGCCTTTCGAATCGAGAAAAGCCCCGCGAAAACGGTGATCGATGAACTCTCAGAGTCTTCTGTCATTGCGAATCATCTCGATAGCAAAGCCTTCCGTGACGATAAAACCAATGCGTACCGCGAAGCTGAACTCACGTCGAGCTATCGACAGGCTCGCGGCTTTGAGCTTTTAAAGAAATTCAAACCAGAGAGCGATCCCTCTCACGCCGGCGCGATCGCAAAAATTCTTACGATTTTGCGCGATAAAGGCGAAGAAGCTGGTAAGCCACTTCATCTCAATAACCGTCGCGCCATTGACGCCTTGATTGCTGCGCACTCTGTGATTTTCGACGCTGAAACAATGACCCTTTATGTGAGCCAAGGACCATCGCTCGCAGGCGCATTCTCGGGCTTCGACTTAAGGAAGAGTTTTGCGATGAAAAAGCCGGTCGCGATCGAGGGCCTGCCGCGAGATCCTCTCGTCAGTGACGAACTTTATCGAAAAGTCCGCCTGTCGGAAAAAGCGTCGTGGACAGCTCAATCGCAGATCGCAAAGCATGACTGCCAAGCAGCTCAAGCGACGCTTCAAGAGGCCTCTCAGAATTTCTCTGAGTCGAGCCTGTTTCACCACGTCGCGGGTGACTTTGCTTTCACTTGCGAACAGAACGTTGAGAAAGCAAAACGCGAATGGTCATTAGCCCGTTCGCTCTACCCTGCTTACGCTCGCGAAGAACGCGCTCTTAAGGAGAAGCTCAGTCATGCAGAAGCCTCAAATGCAAAACATTGAAAGCTCGATTGTCGGCAAAAGAATCGTCGCGGCACTCGTCCTAGCTTTCACTTTTACCGCGGGCTGCGCTCACAAAGCTGTGATGACTGAACCGGCTCCTAACCGCGTCACTCTAATCCCCTACGGCGTTCATCAGCAAAGCGTCACCGTTACAGTCAAGCGTGGGCCAGAAGGCCAGGAACTCCCGCCATCGGCACCGAAAAAGATGTCGTTCTCAGGCGTTCTCGATCACCGCGCAGAGCGAACGCAGCTGATTGGCTTAACACCATTTGGCTCAACGCTTTTCAAGTTGATCGAAGAAACGAAGTCAGGATCTCTGACGTTCACCACAGACAGCGCGCAGATGAAAAAAGCCGAACCTTATTTGAAAGCGACGTACGCACCGCTTCGTGAGCTTCTGAAATTGCCGTATCCACCGAAGATTAAGGCGATTCAAAAGGGCGACGTGCATTTTAAGTTTGAAAAGTATAACGCCTCTGAGATTCCGATGCGTGTTCTCGTCGAGACACCGAACTTCGATCTCGTGATCACTGAGGACGGTTATGAACCTTGAGAGTCAGAGTCCCAAGCGTCTCGACTTGAAACTCGTTATCAAGCTCACGCTCGGTGCCCTTCTTTGTTTAGGACTCGTCGGTTTTTCGTTAGAGATTGCGATCAGACGTTGGGTGTTTCACCAGGTGCCCGAGGGCGTACCGACTTGGCTCGTGCTTCTAGTTCTTCTCGTAAATGGTTGGGTGCTTTTCCGATTCTCACGCCTGGTGGCACGCTCGGTACGCTCGACCAAAACGGGAAGAAGTTAAACCACTGATCTGGATATTCGCGCAGCACGCGCTCAAGATCTGTCGCGTAGGCTTGCGCCCAGCTCTGGAGCTGTAGGTCGCGATCGACTTGAGAGTCATAGCGATACACATTCGCAGGCCCAGCGTAGAAGTGATAGGTCTTACGATCTTCTTTAAAACCGTACGTCATCACCAGCGGAATTTGAAGAGCCGCCGCGATTCTGAACGCGGTGACGTCGACCGGTGCAAGTCGACCGTAAAACGACACGAGCTCATAACGCGAGCCCAAAGGGCGATCGCCCATGAGACCAACGGGCCTTCCGTTTCTAAGAAGATTCTGAATATTGAAGATCGGTTGCTCAGCCAAGTTTGGCGCCAATCGATCGTGCGAAAGACCCTCCGGCGCCTGGCCCGCCACACGCGCGGTATCAGCAGGCGACCGCATTTCCATCTCGCCGGG
>CAJYOV010000181.1 GCA_913776405.1 Pseudobdellovibrionaceae bacterium | reverse complement strand
GTACGCCTTGAGCGACAACTCGATCGAATAAGGCTGACCATCGTCGTTCTGACCGCTCACCGTGTATTTCGCGAGTCCGAATGGAACGTTCGCAAACCAATACGTTTGAAGCCCGCCGTCTTCACCTTGTTGTGAAAGGCGGCATGTATCAAACGAGCCGGCTTGTGTCGCGATAGTTTCCAGAGCGCCGCCTTGTGCTTGGCAATTTGCGATGAGCGATTGGACTTGAGCAGAGCTGATCAAGTCATCTTGATTGACCCATGAATCTTGAGACTGCGTTTGGCCCGCGAGTGTTTGAACTTCTGAAACGAGAAACTGACTCGTTTGAGCCTTGAACGACTTGATGGAATTGGTGAGTGCGAGCGGATAGGCGTTCCCTGTTTGCGTGTAGTTGCCGTCGAAAGTCACAGCGTCGTTCACCGCTGGAAATGCGAAGGCCGCAGACGATGCGAAAAGGACGAAAGCAGCGGACAAAAGCGATTGCGAGAACATAAACAGACTCCTGTTAGTTGATTTAAGCGAGGCGGATACAGTTGGTGCACCAAAGTTCAGCACCGTTCTTAGTCAGTCGCAAACGAACTCCAAATTCAGTCAAATTAATCAATTGATTGGCACGCCGTGTTCTACGTGAAATGAGAATTCAAATGCCAAAGCATAGGAGTTTACTCAATGGTCGCGTCCTTCGATCCCAAATTCGATTTGCTACTCGAGCGCGTGGTTGATGCAACTCCCGAACAGCTTTGGGCCGGGTGGACGCAAGCAGACAAATTGAAAGAGTGGTATTGCCCAAGACCTTGGCGCACAGTCGAAGCCGTGATTGATCTTCAGCCGGGTGGGCGATTCTATACGGTCATGCAGTCGCCAGAAGGGGATAAGTTCCCAGGTGAAGGTTGTTTCCTTGAGCTCACCCCGAATCGCAAGATCGTCTTCACAAGCAACTTATCGTCAGGCTATCGCCCGAATGAAATACCGCCTGAAGGCTTCGGGATGACCGTTCAAATCGAATTCATTCCAGAGGGTTCGAAGACTCGCTACCGAGCAATCGCAATGCACGCAACCGAAGAGGCCCGCAAAAAGCACGAACAAATGGGCTTCCAGGAAGGCTGGGGCGCAGCTTTGAATCAGCTGATTGAGCTCTGCTCGAAGTAATCTCTGTTGACGGCTGATCTTCGCAAGTCATTTAAGCTTTCTTCGTCGTGATCGCGATAGGCGCGATCCAGTTTAGCGACGTAAGATGTGCCGATGGACTCGCTACCTGTTCATCTTCCGAACAAAAAGTTAAGAACCGATATTCTCACTCTCGAAGTCGTCCTCATGCAGGCGTTCGCAGACGGTGATCAGACCGTTCTCGCATCCCTCATTGATGAAGAGTGCGTTGGATTTGGCGTGTTTGGGGACCTCTACTCGCGCACTAGGCTAGTTTCCGACAGACGGTGCTTTGCTCTTTCCGCTTCGACACTTCTATCGTTAGAGACAAAACTCTATGGCGAAGTCGCAGTCACCTTGTCTGAATGGAACGTGAACCTTGAGACTGAGGGCGCGTTTATTCATGGACCCGTGCGCATCTCTAGAGTTTGGAATCTCAGAGGCAACTGTTGGAAGCTTGTCGCATTTCACGTGTCAGACGCGAGGCTCGGAAAGAAGTGGTCCGCAGTCACAAAGCACAGCGGTTGATCTGCGCGCCGGTTGAGGCTGTTCGCCATCTCTCCGCTTACGATCGCAAGTCAGTTTCTCAACCGGTCGACAGACGCTCACTAGTACCTGGCATGTTCGGGTTGCTAAAGGGATTCTTAATTTCTATAAAGATCATTGTATGAAATCAGCATCCAAGACTTCGCTTCGTAGATCGGTTTGCCTCTCGTTTTTTACAGCTGCAGCGATGTTCTCTTTACCGTCGATAGCGGCGCACTCAGGCGGGTCGACGACTGCGGGTGATGGCGGGCATATCGTCACTTGCCCAGGCGAAAAGCCGGTGCTTCTAGATTACTACGAAGCAAGAATCTTGCTCGGCCGTGATTTCGATCGCCAATTTGATACAGGTTTCTCGTCTCAAAAGTTGATGGCACGAGTTGAAAAGCTAGACGGGCTCGACGGTCGGGCCTTCTCCGAAACGGTCGCTCACGTCTACACGCAGATAAAACCAAGACGCGTCTCCGCAGAATTACTTCCATTCAGCTATTCGGCGAAGCCATTCGTCAAAATTCCAGCGGATTGTCAGGTAGACTCAATCGCCTTTCGCGTGAGAACGCCGACTCCCTATTTTCTAGTTGATCGGGAAAAGTGGCTTCTACTCGACGAGCGTCAGCGAGAACTCCTTCGCTTGCATGAATCCCTTCATGATTGGTTTGGCGGATTCGGCGGTAGTCGAGCCGCGAGGCAAGCAGTTATTCTGATATTGGCGCGCGATTGGTGTCGCGAAGTTCATCGACCTGATGTCGACCAGCTCTTGGAGAACCGATTCGATTTGAACTGGGAGTGGTTCGATTGAGTGAGTCGAATGACAAGATCGACGTCTTCGATCATCGAAATTATCGAGATTTTCTTATTTGCGTTTACCAAAAGAAGCAGTTGAAGAATCGCCTCTACTCTTTGCGCGCTTTTTCTCGAGATTTAGGTCTCTCTGCTCAAGCCGTTGGAAACATCCTAGCCGGCAGGTACGGTTTGTCTTCTTCGACCGCAATAACCGCGGCGAAACGGTTGAAATTGGATTCGACCGAAACAAAATACTTCACGCTTCTGATCGAAGCGCGGCATGCGCGAAGCAAAGTCGCCAAAGCTGAGGCTCTTGAGCAGCTAGAGAGGCTGCGAACGAGCCGACACGCTTCAGCTCAAATGGGCTCCGAGCAATCTGAAGTTTTGAGTGACTGGGTGATTCCAGCCGTTTCTTCTTTCATCGGAAGCGAGCCAGCTAAGATTGATGTGAAGTCCTTAAGCCACCGTCTTGGTGTTAAAACGGAACGCATCACTAAAGCTCTTCAGGTTCTAACGAATTCTCAGATCGTTGAAAAACTTGAGACGGGTGAGTACCTGCAATCCTGCATCAACCGTCGTGCGAATAGTGAGACGCCTTCGCCGGTGATCCGAAGTTTTCACAAGCAAGTTCTGGAGAAGGCCATCTCGAAACTCGACGAGCCGGCGATGCATAACCGGAAATCTTTGAGCACGATTCTCAGTTTTCCTTTCGCTAGATACGAAGAGGCCAAGCGCGAGATCGAGTCGTTTCACAGTAAATTTCTGAAACACTTTGCTGAAGAGCCCCAAACGGATTCCGTGATGGCTTTCACTCTTCAATTCTTTCGACTCGACAAGGAGCCAGCCGGCCGAAATGAGTGACTTGCGAGTCATAGTCACTAAGCCCAGTTCGAGTTTACAGGGCTTTGCCGTCTACACAGGAATTTAACACTGATCGTTTTTTACCGAAGATAAGGGAGTGGAATCATCACTCGCAGCTCTTCGGAAAATTTCAAAGCTAACGAGTTTAACTCTCGTTCTATCTTTGTTTGCAATCGCAACGTGTCTGCCTTTGAGCGTCTGCGCACAAGTCTCTTCGGGCGTAACCTATCAAGGACGAATTTTAACGCCAGACAAGCGTCCCCTCGAAGATGCTTCAGTTTCGTTTCGTCTGCAGATTCGGTCTCCGGACACTAACAACTGCTTGCTGTTCGAGGAGCAACAAACTCTCGACATGCGGCACAGCGGTGGAGTCTTTTCGCTTACAATGAATGACGGTTCGGGAGTGCGCCTCGACTCGACGGGCCTCGGTTTCGACAGAGTCTTTGCCAACCGCGGAAGCTTCCCAGTCGGCGCGTCGAATTGCGCGTCTGGCTCAACTTATACGCCGAACGAGAACGATGGGCGACGCCTCGTCGTGCTGTTTAAGTCCGAGACGATGTCGACCTGGGAGCCGACGCCAGCTCTCGGAATCAACTATGTTCCTTTCGCGTTCGACTCACAGATGGTCACGGGCTTTAAAGCCGATTCACTTTTGCGCGTCGTAAACCCAAGTGGCGAGCCATTAGGTGCCGTCTCGCCATTGTCGAACACTCAGTACAATGAGTTGAAATCACTTATTGCCGGGACGTCGACGCTCTACTCGAAGGCGAACGAACTCGG
>CAJYOV010000180.1 GCA_913776405.1 Pseudobdellovibrionaceae bacterium | reverse complement strand
TCTTTGCAAGCTCAGCTTCAGAAGGTACAAAGCGCACGTGCCTCGATCGCGAGATCACAGTTCAGACGTTGAAAGAAAACTGCTTCGACGGTCTCCACCTCGTCTTCTTCTCCTCAGGCGACGACATCTCTGCCGAATGGGCTCCAAAGGCCGTGAAGTCTGGCGCGATCGCAGTCGACAACTCGGCCGCTTTCCGCATGAACAACGACTTTCCGCTCGTGGTTCCTGAAGTGAACGGCGATCTTCTGCCAAAACCTGGTCGCCCAACGATCATCGCTAACCCAAACTGTTCGACAATCCAACTCGTGGTGGCTCTTGCGCCACTGCAGAAGAAGTTTGGTTTGAAAGCCGTTCGCGTTGCGAGCTACCAATCGGTCAGTGGCGCAGGCCGCGATGGCATCGAAGAGCTTTTTAATTCGACAAAAGCGGCGCTCGAAGCTGAAGAGTCGACACCGAAAACGTTCCCAGCCGATATCGCATTCAACTGCATCCCTCAGATCGGTCGCTTCGGCGAAGACGGTTTCTCAACCGAAGAAGCTAAGATCATGAACGAAACGCAGAAAATCATGCGCGAGCCCGCACTTCCCGTTTCAGCGTTCACCGTTCGTGTCCCAACGATGAACTCGCACGCAGAAGCCGTGTGGGTCACTCTCGGAAAAGCGGATGCGTCTCAATCTGAGATTGAAGCCGCTCTTTCTTCAATGCCGGGTCTCGTTTTAACGAAGCCAAACGAAGGTCCAGGCTATCCCATGCAGAAAACGACATCGGGCAAAGATCCAGTTTATGTGGGTCGAGTCCACCGCGACAGAGCCGATAAAGCGACGTGGCTCATGTGGGTTGTCGCCGACAATCTTCGAAAAGGCGCAGCCTTAAACGGCATCCAGATCGCCGAGCGGATTTTTGACTTAAACTAAGGCCCGTGGTGCAATCGTAGCTATGCGTCAGCTACGAATTGCACTTCCATCTCAGGCCCTGATTACGTGCGCCTTTAGCTTTGTGCTCCTCGCGAGCGCAAACTTCGCGCATGCTACGATCACACTTCAAAGCGTTGACGAGAGCCGTGTTTCCGCTGTTCGAGGCGTCACGAACTCTAGCGATAGCGAAACCAATCCTGGCGATGACACTACCGTTACTACGGTCCCGATAATCTATGGTGGAGTAGCTGGCAATTCAGGCGCAGGCACTTGCGCCAATCCAAGTTCAACCAGCACATGCGATAACTGCGTCCTGACGGATACCACCGCGACTGGCGACAATCGCCTTCTTGCCTGCAACAATCGACGAGTGCACAGCGCGCTACAGATCAGGCTAACGATTAAGTCCGACACGATCGATCTTGGGCGTCCAATGATGGCCGACACAAGCGGCACGACCGAGACTCCTCTGAGTGTTACTAGTTCAGACGTCGCAAAAGGGAACGACGGCGAGATCATCGTGACCTGGTCGGAGATCTGCAAATACATGACGATTTACGGGACGTCGACGAAGCTTGGAGAAAGCTGCTCTCTCGCCTCCGATCAAGAGTCAGCTTCGGTCACTCTCAAAGTTGGTCTCGATAAATATACGAGTGGAACTCGAGACAACACGATCGACGAATCGACACAAATTCAGTTTATTCTCCGTAATGGCATTCGAACTTCAACTGGTAATGTCAGTGTCTACACCGACGGCGATATCGCGATTAACTATTTCGAGATCGGCTCAGGCGACAAAAAAGCTTACGTGATGGACAACCTCGTTGCGCCGAGCGGATTTCCATCGGCCAACAACATCAATATCCGCTGGGTTCGCGCGCTTTACGAAAAACGCACGACGCGAACGACTCCCATGTGGAATCAAATCAAGCCAGACTCGCCTCACCAAGACTTGGAAGTTTCTGGCGACACGACGACGGCAATTGAGTTGAGTCCACGTCGAATCACGGGCCTCGAGAACGATCAAATTTACGATTTCAAATTTGCGATGGTCGATGCCGCACGAAATGTCGGCTACTACACGTCGACGGATAACAACCAAGATACAGACTGCGACGGCGATGCGATCAGCCCAGAATCTGGAATCCCAGAGTGCCATACGGCCCGCCCAGCCGAAGTCGTTGGCGTTTTGAGCAACACGACAAACTGTTTTGTCGCGACAGCGTCGTACGGTTCACCGATGGCGAAAGAAGTCGTCACGTTCCGCGCGTTCCGTGATCGCGTGCTTATTCCGAATCCGGTAGGTCGCGCGTTCGTTAAGGCATATTACAAATATGGTCCTTACGCTGCGAACTTCATCGCGACTAGCGACATGCTTCGTGCCGGTGGCCGCGCTCTTCTTTGGGCTCCTCTCCAATTCGTAAAATTCTCGCTCGCTCACGGCTTCTTGGCCGCGCTTGCTCTTCTTAGCACGATCATCATTGCACCTCCGGCCGTTTGGGTTGGGGCACGCCGCATCCGGAAGTTGAGGGCCTCGTGATTCTAAAAACAGTTTCGCTGTCGCTTCTTGCAACTTTAACTGCGACAGCCCTTCTTCTTCCACAGACATCTCACGCAGCGACGACTAGCACTCGCTCAATCGCTCAAGACGACGACACGATCGATTCCGACCTCGTTGAGGCAGAGCTTCTGACAAACGACGAAGAGGCTCCTCCTGCGGCCGAGTATCCTTACCCTGGCGCGAAGGAAGAAGGCATCGTTGCCGCCGCTCCACCGCCGGAGCTTCCCCGACCTCTGAAGATCGATGAAGACACCGGCGCCTACTTCTACGGCAAAGATAGCGACACGGGTGCAAAGACTTACCAAGTCGACAACACGCCACCCGCTTTTTCCGGCCGCACGGATGTGGAAAAGCCTGCGAATATCACAGCAAAAGGCGAATACCACTACGTGACCGAAGAGAGCGATCGTCATGCTCTCGCTTCTTTCCGCATCGGCCTGTTTCAACCGCCGACGATCGAAAACAGTAAGGCTAACCCTGCCGTCGACTTCCAAGACATTTATACAAAAGACGCGCTGCCGGTCCTCTTTGGAGATTACGAAAAAACTCTCACGACTTCGATCGGTCGCCTCGGATTAAAATTCGGCTCTGGTATTTTCGTCGCTCAAGGCACTGGCGTTTTCGCCACGAAAGATAACGGCCGTCGCGCAAACGATGCGCCTGAAGAGAAGTACACGTTCTTGATGTTCCCGAATCAGCTGACAGCCGTTTACCGCTTCCAATACGCAGATCGCCAACCGATCGTGCCTTACATTGAAGGCGGCGGCGGTTACTTCACGTTCATGGAGCTTCGTGACGATAACGATGGACCGAAGTTCGGCGGTGCAGCCACTGCAGTCGCAGCTGGCGGTCTCAACTTCCTGATGGATTGGATCGATCCTCAAGCGATTCGCCGACTCGATGTCGAGTACGGCATCAACCACGTCTGGCTCACGACGGAATTCCGCGCAGTCGTTGGCCTGAACAAAAAATACGATTTCTCATCGTCTGTCTTCAACGTTGGGTTTCTGACCGAATTCTG
>CAJYOV010000179.1 GCA_913776405.1 Pseudobdellovibrionaceae bacterium | reverse complement strand
CAAGCGTATCAAAACTGGGTTCGCACGGAGTGGAACAAAGACTACTTCATTAACCCTGGCCCTTACCAAGGCATCATCATTGACTGCGCTGATGCGGTGTACAGCATGCGCTATATCTTCGCTGCGGCGAACTCACTTCCGTTTGCGATCAACGACCCATCGGGTGGTCGCGGTGTTATTTCTCAAGCCTCTACTCGTTATGACAAGTACTCTCCTGAGCAACGTAAAGTTGTGTTCTTGAAGTACTTGGCCGGCATGCTTGGAACGGCGTCACTTGTTGCCGATTCTTACCCGCTTGCGGTCAACCGCACGGCGATTCACGCAGGCGTGTTCTTGCGTTCGGATCAAGAGAGCCACCACTCGTGGACAGTCAAAGACATCAGCCGCACAGGTATTCCGCATTTGCTTTACGCGACTCGCCCAGCGTCGCCGAAACTTTACTCGCGCAAGGAATTTCCATCGATGGAATTCCTCTTTAAAGGTGCTAACCGCGCCGAGCGCAATGCGGGCTTCCGCATGTTCCGCACACCCGATCAGTTGAAACTTCCAGATTGGCAACTTCCGAACTATTCGCTCGAGCAATACCAAATTCCAATCGACCAGTGGAAAGACACGGTTAACAAAAAGCTTCGCCTCGCAGAAGAAACGCCGGAAGAGCGTATCGACCGCGTTCTCACGGATGCATGTTCGGGTGCTCACGAGCGCATTGGCTTTGTTCAGGAAGGTCTCGACTTCCAACGTAAAGCTGATGCTGAAGGCCGCTACTGCTTATCGGCTCTTGAGTACGACGATGCCTCAACACCGAGCCGCGACCAGCGCTTGCGTGACTCGTTCGTTGAACTCGACAGCGCGATCTCGCGCGCACGCCGTAAAGGGATCATCTTGAACCCGACGCTTCAGATGAAGGTCGACGAGTACATGTTGAAAGAGAACTCGGGCCACCTTGGTTCACGCGCGTACTGCGCGATCGAATACAAGCCGGGCTATTACCTGACACTCGGTCAGGTCTCGAAGCTTTCCGTGGATAAACGCCTCTCGGGCAATCCGAACGAAACCGTTGAGGTGCGTTGGGGTCAGGCTTACGGGCCTACGGACCGCGCTGCTCGCTGCCCTAACTACTGAGCCATTGCGGACTTCCGATTCCTAAGCAATCATTGAGCTTATGGAAAAAGTCGTCCGCATTCTTCTTGGGTTCGCCATCGCCGCCGGCGCCATTTGGTTCGCTTTCAAAGAAAAAGAAAAACCGTCTGCGTACACGCCGAAAGTCGTCGGCGGTTACGAAGTTTCAGAGCAAACAGAAAAAGATCCGCTCGCGATCCCGATCCCGCAAATCGTGCAGACCCCGCCTAAAGAACTCCCGACTGAAACTCAAAAGCAAATTCAAGAGTGCTTAAGCCAGTCGACTCATCCGTTCGATAAAAAAGCAGTCGCGAGCGTGAAGTCGCTCGAAACTTTGCGCGGGCTTCTAACGACGAAGGAAGCGCCCTCAACGCGCGAGCGCACCCGCGAAGCCATCACGTTTCAAACCGGCGATCAGATTAAAGACGGCACAAAGTACCGCGCACTTTACGCACCTCTCGACAACGCTGGCGGCGCCTCTGGTTGGAAGCTCTTCTTGATTGGTACAGATGGACTCCCTGACCCAGAGAAACTCCCAGGAAGCCAAAAGGAAGCGCGCCAATATCTCGCTGAACTCATTCGCAAAAGCACAGTCGTCGAACACGATCGCGACGAACGCTTCGTCTGGGCAAACGGCGCCACAGCCGAAATCAAATCCCAAGACCAACGCCTCATTGAAATCGCCTTCAAATTCGACAACAAACTCCTCGGCTGCTCCACAACCGAAGGCACCATCACCTGCAAATGTCTTTGAAGCTTTAATGACCGAAGATGAAGCGACCTAATCTTCGACTTCGTGATGTGAACCAGGGATTGGGCCCGAGGGCCAGCGTCTTCGGCCAGGCCTGAGGCTGACGGGGCTTTTGCTTCGGCGAAAATGAGTTCGCACGCAGCTTTAGCTGCGAGCGTGTCTGAGGCTTTCGTCGAAGCAAAAGCCTCGACGGCCTCAGGACCGCGGCGTCCTAAGACGCCTGCTCTTCTTGGTCTTCGAAGACTTGCGTGAGCTTTGCACGCAAGCGTTGGACCGCCTGAGCGTGAAGCTGAGAGACGCGCGATTCTGTCACGCGCAAGACTTTACCGATTTCTTTCAAGTTCAAGTCTTCATAGTAGTAGAGCGAGAGAACGAGGCGCTGACGCTCTGGAAGATCTTCGATGGCTTTCGTTACGATTTCTTTCACCGACTTCACGTTGAGTTGCGTGAATGGGTTGTTGAACTTCGTGCCTTCGAGGATATTCATGATCGACTTTTTATCGACG
>CAJYOV010000178.1 GCA_913776405.1 Pseudobdellovibrionaceae bacterium | reverse complement strand
CTTTTTCACCTTTACGTAGAATCTCGAGACGAACTTTCGTGCCTTTAGGGCCGCGAATTTTTTTAACGACATCGCGAAGTTCCATCTCAACGACGTTCTCCATCGCATCAGTCTCGCCGTTCGCTTTGAACTGACCAACTGCTACGATTTTGTCCTGAGCTTGTAGCTTGTTCGATGCTTTCGCACTTCCGCCATCAATGAGCTGCTCGATCACTGTGAAGCCGTCTTGCGAGCTGAGAGTCGCGCCGATGCCTTCGAGCGAAAGGCTCATACCGATCTCAAAATCATCCCAGGCATCAGCCGAAAAATAGCTCGTGTGCGGGTCAAGCGCACGACCGAACGAATCGAGGTAGCCGGAGTAGATGTCTTCAAGCTTCGTATCCTTCACACGTTTCACAACGCGGTCGTAGTTGCGTACGACTTGTTCCTGCGCCTCGTTCTGTTTCATGTTCGTCGCAAGGTAGTTTGAAACTTGGAACTGGAGGTACTTCGATTGGAACGTGTCAGCTTCTGCGCGATTCTTCGGGTATTTGCGAGAATCTGGGTCCAACATCAGTTCAGTCTTCGGCTCGAACTTGAAAGTCTTTGAGGTCAGAGTCTTCTTTGCAAAAGCTGCGCGCTCCATTACGCGTGTCTCGAAGAGTTTCTGAACTTTATCGAGTGATGTGCACTCACCCTTACGTAACTGAGCGAAGACGCCCTTCATTTGTTTTTTGATGTCATTGATGTCGCTCGCGAGAAGATAAATTTTCGCGCTGTCTAAACGCTTAATGTACTGCTCGATCGTGCGACCCTCGAGTGCCGCATCAGCGTCTTTATACAAGATGTGCTGATTCAAGAAGACTTGTTCGATCTTGTCGAGGTTTGGGCACGTTAATGTTGCCGCTTGCGCCTCAGCACCTGAAAGTAAAACGGATGCGGAAGCCGCAAGAAACACAAAGCTCAAACTACTCTTCATGAGACTCATGAGATGCCTTTCAATTCCAGAATTTGCTCTGAAAGCACCTACAAGCTTAGCACGGGTCACACGAAATGCATGGCGAGATTCAAGCGCTCAAGGTCCTGCTGCAATGCACGCGTCCTTAGGCCCAGTGTTTGGGTTTCGCCGAAGTGAAACGAAATTAAGATTTTACGGCGGAGGTAAGAGCGTTAGCTGTTCGAAGGCCCGAAGGTCCTGTTCATTCGCGCAAAGCGTTGCCTCTGCGCCTTGCGGATAAACTTCCCATTTCACGAAGCGACCCGCCTGCGTTTCGATCACGAAAAACGACATTTCCGGATGCTCTGTTTTGAGCTCTTTCATCACTTCAACAATCAGCTCGATATTGTGCGGATCGTCGTCTGACATTCCGAATCGATGAAACGGATTTGCCCCGTATTGCTCAATCGCTTTAGCAACTGACGCTTTGATGGCCAGCTTCTTCAACGCGGCAACGGAAAGAGACGGATCTTCCGCCGCAAGTTCTTTTCGCACGAGCGGGTTTGTAACTGGATACAGGCTCAAATAATTCGGCTCGTGCGGAAGATAGCCACGTTCAACGAACAGCTTTACGCCATCGCGAATCGTCTCGGGATGATGGCCGCGAGCTGTAATCACAGAGACGGGACGTTGATTCAATGTCGCGTGGTAGAAGCATGACCACGATGGGCCTTTCCATTGCACATCAGGGAATCCAAGCGCCGACGCTAAATCTTGGACGAACATCTGCTTGCGACCGAGTTGCTTTTCAACTTCGGTCAAATCTTGATCGCGAAAATGGCGGAACGTCCCCGTTCGATCACACGTGTCGATCAAGTAGTCTGCATACGGACCGTGTTTCCCGACGTGCCGGTGAACTTGCGCAAAGTCGCCGCTTGAGAGTCGCAACTCATGCCGAGTTTCTTTGTGGAAAATAAAAGTGGGTGTCGTGAGAAACGCAACGTTGTCGTCGAAGTCGAAGAAGTAAAAACTGCGCCCACCTTTATCGGCATTCCGATCGGCAGAGAGTTCTCGCTCGATCGGCAGTTCTAGTTGGCCTTTTTGGGGTTGCGTCATATGAGCCGTCACCCTACTCGAGATTCAGCTCATTTTCAATGCACTCAGGCTGAGAAAGGCGCCCGGTTCGGGCACCTAACTTAGCGATTTGCCGCAGCTTTCGTGGCTTTCTTGTCTCCGCTTTTGCGAACGACGACGGCCGCCGCCTTCTTAGGCTCAGGCTCCGCTTTGACTTTCTCTTTAGATTTCGCAGACTTAATTGGCGCTTTTGCCGCTTCAGTCTCCGTTTTCTTTTTCGAGGCGCCGGCAGATTTTACCTTTTTAGAGGCTTTCTTCGTCGCTTTTTTCGCCGCACTCGCCGCTTCCGCTTGAGCGGCGGCAATCGGATCTTCGCCGGTTTTCGCTTTCACGAGCTCGAT
>CAJYOV010000177.1 GCA_913776405.1 Pseudobdellovibrionaceae bacterium | reverse complement strand
ACAAACGATCGCAAGCGGAAGAGACCCGAAAGAAGCGGCGACGGCAGCACTCGCAAAGGCTGCAAATAAGAGCAAAGCTTCAAGCGCAATGTTAGCGATACCCGCGCGCTCGCACATGAGGCCGCCAAGTGCGGCGAAAATCAAAGGCACTGATAATCTCATCGTGCTGATGAGAAGTTCAGACAGTTCCATTACCGTACGCCTCCATTTGAAGACTTAGCGGAACGACGCGATTTCAAAAAATCAAATAAAGACATCAGCCCCGCCTGGCTTGCAACTGCGATCACGATTAGGGCCTGAATGACGACCGCAAGATCTTTCGAGACGTTGTCAGTATCGATATCGAGATCAAGAGCGCCCTTCGTCAACATGCCGAAGAGAATTGCGGAAGCGACGATCCCCCAGGCGCGGTTTCTCGCAAGCAGTGCGACTGCAATGCCGACGAAACCTGCACCAGACGGAAAACCTTCTCGAGCTTTGAAAGCAAAACCTAAAACCGGGCTCGCCGCCGCTAGACCTGCGAAGCCGCCCGCAAAAAACATCGCGGTGATAGTTTGGCGATCCATGTTTAGACCTGCAAGACGCCCGGCCATTGCGGCACCGCCTGTCAGGCGCTGATGGAGACCCAGTCGCGTGCGCGCAAAGATGAAGCCATAGATCGCGACACAGATGAGTGCAATGATCAGACTCATGTTGAGAGGGCTCGTACCGCCAAGCCCCGGAATCGGCGAGATTTGATACCCAGGCCCGACGGGTGCTGTTTCTGGAACCTGAGCATCCGGACTTTTAAAAACGCCAATGATCAAAAACGCCGAGAGACCGTAGGCTATGAAGTTCAAAAGAATGGTTGCGAGAACCTCGTGGCAACCGCGCTTTGCTTTCATCCAACCTGCGATCGCGCCCCACAACCCGCCGACTACAAAGCCAGCGAGAAGTGCTAGCGGTATCGCGATCGGCCATGGCAAGTTCGGAGCCAAAATTCCGGTGGCTGCCATTGCGACCCCACCCATGGTCATCTGACCTTCAGCGCCGATGTTGAAAAGCCCCGCGCGGCCCGCCCACGCAACCGAGAGACCCGTTAACAAAAGTGGTGTTGCGTAAAAAAGCGAGTAACCGATCTGCGTCGCATTGCCGAGAGCGCCGTTTGCCATGACCGTCAAAACTGTCAGAGGGCTTTCGCCAACGACGGCAGCGATCGTGAGTGCTACAGTGAAGCCCAAAGCCAGAGCTGCAAACGAAAAGGCGAGCTGAAGTTTCCATGTGGCTGGAGACTGGCGAACCTCAGACATGTGCCTCTCCTTTTTGACCCGTCATCGCTAAGCCGATTTTAAATCGATCAAATTGAGCTCGCGAAAATTCCGCTGTCACCTGACCATCATAGAAAACGAAGATGCGATCGCAAAGATCCATGAGTTCTTCAAGTTCGCTGCTCACAACGAGAACGCCAAGCCCCTGATTGCGAAGCACTTCGATCCTGCCGTAGATCAAATTGATCGCCGCAAGATCCACACCTCTGGAAGGTTGATGGCAGATTAAGAATCGAGGCTCACGCCCAGCCACTTCGCGAGCGAAAATGAGTTTCTGCTGATTGCCGCCACTCAACGCAGCTACGGGGACGTCGAGAGAAGCAGCGCGAACGTCATACTCTTTGGACCACTCGGAACTCTGTGCTTCGAGCTTCTGACGATTCAACAGCGAATGCTTGAAGAAGTGATCTTCAAGACCGATCACGTAGTTGAGCCGACACGATTCTTCCATCCAAAGCGCTTGATGATGGCGATCTTCAGGGACAAGGCCCACACCGAGTTCGCGAACCGTTTCTGTGGAATAAGGCAGAATGTCCTGACCCAAGATCTGCATGCGCCCTGTAAAATCGCGAAGGCCCATGATCGCTTCGACCAAATGCCCTTGTCCCGACCCTTCGACGCCGGCGATACCAACGATTTCGCCCGCTCGTACATCGAGTGAGATGTTTTTGAGCTGGCCACGAGTCGTTTCTTTTTCGCTTAAGTTTTCACACCGTAAAACAAGTGTGCCGAGTGGCTCTGGCCGCGCAATCGACCGCGGCTCGAGTGCGCGACCAATCATCGCTTCAACGATTTTTTCTGCGCTCGATGTTTTCACATCACCGCGACCGACGAGTTTGCCCTGCCGCAAAACAGCGTACGAATCACAATGGTCGAGAACCTCGCGCATTTTGTGCGTGATAACGATGACCGTGCGACCCTGTTTCGCGAGAACTTTGAGAACCTCAAACAACTCTTCTATTTCTTGAGGCGCGAGGACGGCTGTCGGTTCATCTAAAAACAGTACGCGAGATTCGCGAAAGAGAAGTTTCAAAATCTCAACGCGTTGTTTTTGACCGACAGTCAGGTCTTCAACTCTAGCTTCCCAAGGGACTGAAAGAGAGGCATTAGGAAGAAGTGATTCGAGATGCTTGATTGCGTCTTTGCGTTTGAGGA
>CAJYOV010000176.1 GCA_913776405.1 Pseudobdellovibrionaceae bacterium | reverse complement strand
TGCGCATCGAGTGCGACCACAGAGTTGGTGCCGAGCGGGTAGTCGTAGCCAGCGCCGATACAGGTTTCGATCATGAAGGCCGAGAACGTGATTTCAGAGCCGGATGAACCGAGGCTCGAGCTCTGTTCGCGGCTGACGTTTAAATTAAAGTTCGCTGGCGTCACCATGATGAACGCGTAAGGTCCAGGCTTTGATTTTTGAAAGAGTGTCGTGTCGGCATCGATTTCGTAAGCGGTCGAGAGGCCGAACGGATAGAAGTAGGCCGAGACACCGATGCCCGAGATCGGGATCATGCCGTAGGGGCTGCCGAAGTCGCCGATGTAATGAAAACCCATCCGCGCGCGAAACGAAGGCAAGTTCCAAAGAACTTGGGGATTCACGGTAACGAGTGATTGAAGAGGCTTCGATTCTAAAATATTGCCGACGTTGAAATTCAACATCGATACGCCTAGACGGGCACGAATAACTGGGGCACCCAGAGATGACTCGGCAAACGTCTTAGGACTAAGTAACAAAAATAAACAAAGTACGAGAAAACGTCTCAAGATTGTTCAAGGTTAGAGTCGAAGAGCCGATATCGTCAATGAGAGACTCTTTATTCACGACCCGTGAAGGATCATGGGGCGTAGAGGAAATCATGAAGAACTTTATCCTCGCTCTTTTTAGTTTGTTTCTTCTTGCCGGTTGCGGCGGGAAGTACCTCGTAAACACGTTCCCGGCGGGAGCGAAAGTTTACGTGAAAGACATCCAAACAAAAGAACGTAAGCTCGTTGGCTTAAGTCCAGTGCGTATCGATGAGGAATCACGTTTAGGCGACGTCTTCTTCCTTGAAATTGAGAAGGATAACTACAACCCGAAATCAGTTATGGTGAAAGTGAACGCCGGCGAGTCATTGACTCTTTCTGCGCGTCTTGACCCAATGAATCCGGATAAGCTCGATCCAAACCAACAGATTGCAAATAAAGACGACAAAAAAGATCCACAGCAGGGCGGGAAGCCCGAAGAGAAAAAGAACAACCTTCAGCAAGAGATCGACGATCTCAAGCTTCGCGTAGCCCTTCTGGAAAACACGACACAGTACCAGAAAGACGCGATTTTCTCGGCGCGCTTCCGCGGTGGTCCAGCAGAGTACGATCGTGAATCCGGCGAGAAACTGGTCGGTGTCATGTTCGATACTCAGCAAGCCGTCATGAAAGGTAACTACGCAAAAGCGGAAGAGCTCGTAAACAAAGCCATTCAGATGGATGAATACTCGTCACATGCGTGGATGCTCAAAGGCTCGATCGCGTTTCTGAAGAAAGACTTGAGCGCAGCGCGCAGTGCCTGGGAGCGCACACTTAAGATCGACCCTTACAATAAAGCTGCTTATCAGTACCTCTCAGAGACGTACAAACGCCTCGGCATGAAGGAACTTCCGGCGAAAGGTCCCGAGACCCGAGTCCCGGCTTCAACAACTGAGATTGATGCCCGCCGGAAAGTAAAATAACCTCTGAAGTCAGTGAGACTTAAATCGGCATCGTTTCTCTTATCTTTGTTCGCTGCAACCGCAGTTAGCCTCGCCTTCACAAGCGAGGCTTTCGCGTATCTGACGTCAGATGTCGACTTCGGCGTCGGTTACACGAACATCGATTTAAAAGTGACGGACAACACCGCAAACCTCACATCCCTCGGCACTCTCGACGCTAGCTTCAATCTCAACAATGCTGCGTGGAACTCGGCGTTCACCTTGAACGTGACAGAAGCCGTGAACTCATCGCAAGGCACCTTGGCTTGGACACGCATCGGTGTCGGCGGGCGATATTATCTCACGGGTTTTAACAGCCAGCGCATCATTTTCGATAACAAAGTCGAAGGTGTGTTTCGTAGACCCGCGCCGTTTGTCGGCATGACGGTCGGCTACAGCAATTTCGGCATCAAGCAGTTGGGTGCTGACGTCGGTAACTTCAACGCTGCGTGCATGGATTTTAATCTTCGCGGCGGGGCTGAAGTCGTGTTGGGCGAAGGCGTTCTGATGACCGGGCAGTGGTCGGCCTTGGTCGGGCTTCCAGTGGCGAATACCACGAGTGGTAAAGAGATCTCGTATTTCGGATTCGGCATCTACGTCGGTGTCAAAATCGTTTCTTACTAACGTCTAAATCTAAAGATTTCGCGAAGGTGAGCCCGTGTTTCACCTCAAGCCGTCTCGAAATTGTACCGAAGACGAAAAGAGTGCCAGAGAAGGATCTCTGGTCATCTTAAGGCCGAGTGGACGAAGTCGGAGGTTTGACTTCATGTTTAAGAGTTTCATCACAACACTGCTTTTCGCTGTCGCGACACTTATGTATGCGACGACTAGCTTCGCGCAAGCGTTCGTTGAAGAAGCGGGCACTCTCGAAAGCCTCTACGAGTCGCGCGCACGCTCAGTGCTAAACTCTTTCTTGCGCCCACATGAGTACACGATCGTCGTGTCTGCCGATCTCGATCAAGACGCGAAGAAACTGAAAGACTACCAAGATAAGATGGAGCTTCAGTTCATTCCGGGCTTGCCGATTCCGGCTGATCCAACTCTTGTTCCGGCAACAAACGACCTTCATTCGATGAAGAACAAGGTCACGATCGATCTCGTTTTGAACACCGATGTCTCTCCAGAAAAAGAAGCGCTTCTCAAAACTGTTTTGACCTCGAAACTTCATTTGAATGAAGAAGCGGGTGACGCAATCAAGATTTCCCGCGCAAGACTCCCAGACGGCAACTACGAAGGTCCATCGCCTCAGCCGCAACTGTTGCCGGAATTCTCATGGAAAACGTGGGCTCTCATCATTCTCTTAGCGTTGATCGCTCTTGCAGGTGTCGTGTTCTGGTTCAACGGTCGTAAGACCGGCCAAACGAACGAAGACGAAAAGGGTCGTTCAGACGACGTTCAGGCGCCAGCGTTCAAACCTGAGGTTTCGGCTTCAGACGATAAGTCTGCTGAAGAGGCTGAGCAGGAACGACTCTTGGCTCGCGAGCTTTCGGATCTCAAAGATCAACTCTTGTTTATCGTTGCGCAGTACCCACAAATCGCGGCGAAAACGATCGGTGAGATGCTGAACGAACAGCACGAAGAAGACGTGATCCGCGTGTTCGAACATTTGTCTTGGGATACCTCGCGCCGAATCTTCGATAGCATCTCGCCACGCACGTGGGCTCGCCTGGGTCTGAAAGTCAAAGAACGTGACAGCCAGCCTTCGCAGCAAGATTACCGCGACTCGATGTCACGCGTTTACCGCGCGATTCTTGCACGCTTCCTCGAAGCGGGTGCCGAGAAGGATGACGCGAATCCATTCGCCTTCCTCTTCCGCTTGTCGCATCACGAGAAAAAGCAGCTTCTTTCGCAAGAGCCAGCATCTTCATTTGCCATGATCTCGCTCTTTGCTGAAGGCGAAGACCTGTCGTCGGTGATGGAAGTTGTGCCGCCGATGATCCAAAACGAAATGCTCCTCGAAATCGCACGTCTTGAGACTCTGCC
>CAJYOV010000175.1 GCA_913776405.1 Pseudobdellovibrionaceae bacterium | reverse complement strand
AAGTGAGGTTGCTGCCTACTTCGCGCAGCCTCAGTTAAGTCAGATGAAAAAGTCAGAGACGATGTTTGTCTTTGTCAGCGATCACGGCATGCCGAAGACCCTGGCGGACGGATCGATGAACTCGTCTTTCAGCGATAACTGCATCGATCTTTGGGCGTTCACGGCCAATCTTCAAACCGGCCAATACCAGATGGGAACGCCGCAAGACCGTTGTCTCTCGCAAAAGACTCTGAAGTCGACCTTGGATCGCCAGGTTTCAGCCGGTCGCGTGGTCTACGCGATGAGCCAGTGTTACTCCGGCGGCTTCCACAAGATGGCGGTTGGAACTTCGGGTGGGTACCCATCATCTCCGGATTCGCGCGTCTGCGGTTTTACGGCCGTCACGGAAGATACAACGGCATCTGGCTGCACTCCGAACGTAGACGGCCCCAACTACCAAGGTTACGAGCGTTCGTTCACCGAGCAACTGACCGGCGTCGATGTCGTCTCGGGTAGAAAGTTGCGTGAGCCAAAAAGTTCAATCTTGGCAGCCCACCGTGCTGCCGCTCTCGAAGACAAGGCGAAGGACATTCCGCTTAGCACTTCGGACTTCTATCTTTGGAAATGGGCTCTTGCGATCGAAGCCGGCCTCGCTCCGCGCTCTGGTTCAAAGACTTCAGCCGAGATTCAAAAAATTCTGGCAGCGGCTACTCTGAACTCGAAATCGGTTAGCGATGCCGAGTACAAATCGAAAGATGCCTTTGTTTCAGCGATGACTCAGGTTTTTGTCAGCGACTACCCACAGATTGCAGCTGCTTTGAGCGGCTCAATCCAAGATCTGAAGGATCTTGAAAACCAGTACGCGTCTGATCTTCAGCTTCAAGACATCGAGTACAGCCGCTTGGCGGAGTCTCTTTACCGCGCTCGTACATCGCTACTTCAAAGATGGAATTGGTTTGCGCGTTCTGGCGGCGCAAATCTGAGTCCTGATGACCTTTCGCTCGAAAAAGACTTTTTCGGCGCGCTCGATACTCGTGGCGGATTAGGCGCAGCCGACCAGACGGCACTCTTCAATCTCTCGATCATGACTCTGACTCAACCGGCGCAAGCCAAGATACTCGTTGATTACAAAGCAAACCGCGAACGCTTCGCGATGGAATGGGCTCTCAGCTCACCTGATGGGAAACTGAATTCGCTCGCTCAAAATATCATGAGCATGAAAGCGCAGTTGAAGCGCGCTGAAGATACTTACGTGGAAACTCAAAGTGCAGAAGGTCATGCACGGCGCTTACTGATTTACCGCCAGGTCCTCGGAGCGTGGCAGGCACTCGAGGCTATGGGTGATGCGAAGGCGCTCGCGGAAACGAAGGCGCTCATCAACTGCGAAGCCGCATCTCTATAAAAAAAAGGCACGAACTTCGTGCCCTTTTTCTTGGACTTAGACGTAAGAACAGACGTTACGCGTTCGGAACGACAGTCTCGAACTCGATGTGGTGAGAGTCGGAGCCGACTTTCACGAGATCGCCGGCTTTGACTTTACCGCCGATGATATCGCGAGCGAGAGGGTTCAAAACTTCCGATTGAATCACACGTTTCAAAGGGCGCGCGCCAAAAACGGGATCGAACCCTTTTTCAGCCAAGTAATCGAGAGCTTCGTCCGAGAACTCGAGCGCAATACGCTTGTCTTGGAGTCGCTTTTCGACCTGCTGAAGCTGAATCTTGACGATACCTTCGAGCTGGTTCTGACCGAGTCGGTTGAAGATCACGGTTTCGTCGATGCGGTTCAAAAACTCAGGGCGGAAATGGCTACGAAGCGCTTCGTTGATTGCGGCTTCGCGGTCTTTCGCACCGAGATCTGGATCCATGATCGCCTGCGAACCGATGTTCGACGTCATGATCAAGACCGTGTTTTTGAAGTCGACCACACGGCCTTGGCCATCGGTCAAACGGCCGTCATCGAGAACTTGCAACAAGATGTTGAACACATCCGGATGCGCTTTTTCGACTTCGTCCAAAAGAACGACGCTGTAGGGTTTGCGGCGAACTTGTTCAGTCAACTGACCGCCTTCTTCGTAACCGACGTAGCCCGGAGGGGCGCCGATCAAACGAGCGACGGCGTGTTTTTCCATGTACTCGGACATGTCGATGCGGATCACCGACTGCTCGCTATCGAACATGAATTCGGCAAGCGCTTTCACAGTCTCAGTTTTACCAACACCCGTTGGGCCCAAGAACAAGAACGTGCCGATCGGACGATTCGGGTCTGAGATTTCGGCGCGTGAACGGCGAATCGCGTCTGCGACGACCGTGAGCGCGTGATCCTGACCGACGACACGATGGCGAAGCTCGTCTTCCATTTTGAGGAGACGGTCTTGCTCGCTCTGAAGCATGCGATTGACCGGAATACCTGTCCATTTCGCTACGACTTCAGCGATCTCTTCGGGGCCGACGTCTTCGCGAAGCATGCGGCCGTCGCCCTTGTGAGCGCCGTCGGCACGTTCGTTCAGTGTCTTCAGCTTCGCTTCGAGAGCTGGAAGCTGGCCGTATTTCAATTCGGCGGCCTTTTGAAGTTCGCCGGAGCGTTCTGCACGTTCGATTTCAACGCGAACTTTCTCGATCTCTTCTTTCGTGTTCTTGAGATCATTGATGCTACCGCGCTCAAGCTCCCACTTCGCGCGAAGCTCGTGGATTTCTTTCTCGAGAATTTCGAGTTCTTCTTCGATGATCTCAAGTCGCTCAAAAGCCGCTTCATCTTTTTCTTTTCTCATCGCTTCACGCTCGACCTGCAGCTGCTTACGCTGGCGCTCAAGCGTATCGATCTCAGCGGGGACGCTGCCGATTTCAATCGAAAGGCGGCTTGCCGCTTCGTCCATTAAGTCGATCGCCTTGTCCGGCAAGAAACGCGATGTGATGTAACGGCTAGAGAGTTTCACGGCCGCGACGATCGCGGAGTCGCGTATGCGAACGCCGTGATGCACTTCGTATTTTTCTTTGAGACCGCGCAAGATCGTGATCGCGTCTTCAACTGTCGGTTCAGGAACCATGACTTGTTGGAAACGGCGCTCGAGGGCTGCGTCTTTCTCGATATACTTTTGATACTCGTCGAGAGTCGTCGCGCCGATACAACGAAGTTCACCGCGCGCGAGAGCCGGCTTCAGGAGCTGGCCTGCGTCCATCGCGCCTTCGGACTTACCTGCACCGACAAGCGTATGCATTTCGTCGATGAACAAGATGATCTTGCCATTTGAGTCCGTCACTTCTTTGATGACAGCTTTCAAACGATCTTCGAATTCACCGCGATATTTTGCGCCCGCGATGAGCGCACCCATGTCGAGTGCGACCACGCGCTTGTTCTTTAGGGTTTCAGGCACATCGCCTTTGACGATGCGGCCCGCAAGACCTTCGGCGATGGCTGTTTTACCGACGCCAGGCTCACCGATGAGAACCGGATTGTTTTTCGTGCGGCGAGAAAGAACCTGGATCACGCGGCGAATTTCTTCGTCGCGGCCGATCACAGGGTCGAGTTTGCCGTTTGCGGCCGCTTCCGTAAGATCGCGGCCGTATTTTTTTAGAGCTTCGTATTTTGCTTCGGGATTATCGTCAGTCACTTTTTGATTTCCACGGGTTTTAATTAAAGCCGCTTCAAGTTTCGGTTTCGTGATCGCGTATTTTTCCAAGAGGCGCGTAAAATCTGGAACAGCGTTTTGGAACACACTCAAAACGAAGTGCTCGGTTGAGATGTACTCGTCACCGAGTTTCTTCGCTTCTTTTTCTGCGCCTTCGAAGATCTTGACGAGACGCGGGCTTGCGACCACGCGACGCGAAGATCCTGACACTTGCGGCAGGTTTTTGAGCGCTGTCTCAAGTTCAGTTTTAAGACCCGCGAGATTACCGCCCGCATTCGTAATCAGATTTGGAACGATTCCGTCGTCCTGGTTCACGAGTTGATAAAACAAGTGTTCCGGCTCGACGGCGGAATGGCCGCGATCTTCAGCCATTTTGGCGGCGGCTTGCATCGCCTCTTGGCTTTTGATGGTCATTTTTTCGATATCACCATTCATTCTGTTCACTCCTAGGGAACTCAGAGTTTAAGATGAGGTCGCGTTTGGAGTTGTCAATGAGCCGCGATCGCATAAAAGCCCCTAGTTATCATACCCGCCGACCTAGGCGCAGTATCAAGCTCGATAAGATACGGCCCGGTGACTATCTTAAGTACGTGAAACCAGAGACAGGTTTGAACGCAGGTGTCTTGGGTGGGTTTTTCTGTGACGCTTGCTCTCACTTCGATGCGGAACGCACGAAGTGCACCATTGGGTACAAAGCTGTGCACACCGTAAAGATACAGACCGCCCTCTACGAACAGTCAGGCCAGATGGCCCTTTGCCGATTCTTAGAGATCGATTGAGGTTTTGATGGGACCCGCTTCTGACATGACTCCGCAAGCATTCGGTATCCTGATCGCCTTAGTTCTCATCGGAATCGGCGCGGCTCTTTTTCATATCTCTCGAATTCGAAAACTCGATCTCGCGAATCAACCCGGCGAAGTTGCCCCCCCAAAAGCACCAGAGACGATCGCAGAACTGATTCCGGAGTCGAGCTACATCAACATAGACGGCGCTCGGCTTCATTACGTTCAAGCGGGTCAGGGCCCTGATCTCGTGCTCCTCCACGGGATTGGAGCTTCCGTTTACATCTGGCGCTTTGTTTTTCCGCTGCTGCAGACGCGCCACCGCGTAATAGCTTTCGATATCGCAGGCTTTGGCAAATCATCGAAAGATGCGAAACGAAATTATGGCCTCGATGCTCAAGCCGAACTTTTAGCAAACGCGCTGACCGCACTTGGAATCGAGAAAGCCGATCTCGTCGGAAGTTCAATGGGTGGAGCGATTGCATTCTGGATGGGAAAGCGCTGGCCCGAACGTTTCAAAAATGTGATTGGCCTCGGACCCGCTACAGATTCGGCACTCGTGCCGACACTTGCTCAGAATCTCAAGTACACGTCGCCCCTTCTTCGTTACACCGTGAACAAGCGCTCGATCAAATTCGTACTCGGGTATGTGGTGAACAATCGAAAGCTCATCACAGACACTGTCGTCGACCGCTATCTCGAACCGTTTGTCGACGGTGGGCTTGGCATTCGCGCCTTCTTTGCTGCGACATCTGTTTTGTCCGATCGACGCTTGCCATCGGGTCTTGCGGACAGCAAAGCGCGAATGCTGATCGTATGGGGGGCGAACGATTTCCTTGTTCCACGTCGAAGTATGAACAAGTTAAGACGCGTTTTGCCTTCGGTCCCCTTCATCGAGCACGAAAGCGGCGGCCATCACATCATGGAAGACGAACCGGTCTACACCGCAGAGCAAATCGAAAGCTTTCTCGCTGGTTCAAATAAACCAGTCGATCCGAATGATAAAGTGAACCCGTAGGCGAGCGGCTTAGCGCTCGATTCGCGGGTCAGTTTTGGCGTCGCTCATCAGACGTTGGCGCTCTCTGAGAATCCACGAAGCAAAAGGCGCAATACGAATCGCCTTGCCGGAACCTTTGCAGCTCGAGATCACTTTATTCTTACCTTCCACCATCACATTGCCGACGACAGGGCCGTCCGAAGTGGAGTTCACACCAATTTGTTTGGTGACGCCGTTCTTGACGAGAAATTGCGGACCGCCGCTGTCGCCCTGGCAAGTCCATGTCCGCGTGGTGGCGTTTGAAACGGTGTTGTAAGCGTCGGAGGCAAGATCGAAATCTTCACGCACTGTGAATGTGCCACGATTTAAAGACAGAAGAGTTGGTTTCACTTTGTTTTTGTCAGGTTTCGCAGTTTTGTTCCGAAGCGCCTCGAAATATTCCATCTCTTCGACCGCAGCTTTGTCCCAATCTCGGCTCTTGCCGTAACCGTAAACTTGGATCGTTTCGCCAGCGTAATTCGCCACTGCGTCCGTATCAATCGCGATCGGCTTTAACTCTTTTGGGAATGAGCCCCGAAAGACAAGAACAGCAAGATCATGATCATAGGCAACGCCCATTTCGATTTTTGGAACCTTCACCCACTTTCGACCTTTGAGAACCATCTCGTAAGTCGCGAAGCCCCTCGTGTTGTACTGAGGGTGGATCGAGTAGCCGGTCATGACACCCACGGTGTGATTTGTGTCGTTGGCCGTTTTGGTCGTGAACTCGACGTACACTTGATCAAAGGGACGTTTGCCATCGAGGCAGTGTGCTGCGGTTAACACGGTTTCTTTATCAATGAGGGTTGCAGAGCAACCGCTGACGGTAATGCCTTTGTTTTTGATGTCGAGGTGAACGAGAGAGCGCGCGGCGTCTGTGTCACGCCTAGTGACCTGCGTGCCGCCAATGATCTGCGGCGACGCTGTATCAGCTTCAATCGCAGGTGCCGTGACCTGTCGAGCGCACGAGGCCGTAAGCAGAAGAGCGAGCGCACTGAGATTGATCGTGTTTTTCAAAGCAGGCACTACGAGCTTAGGCACTTCAGCACATCCTTCACGAGAGACGATTCGACTTTGAACAAAGGCGATTCACAGCACGCCGTGTTCCGCTCGCGAGATCGAATTGCCTCGAGCGCACGAGCGCAAATGGCGTTCTGACCTGTAAAATGGAAAATGCCTGTGACAACCTGCGCTCGGACTGAACGCCAGGCAAAGATTGCCTGCGCCAGTATTTTTGCCTCGCGTTTGGTCGTGCTTTGTAAAACGAAAGTCTGGATTCAAGCCTGACGTCGTGCCCGACCAACATCCTTTTTCTAGCGATTTTCCCTGGGCGACAGACCAGTTCTGGTTTTTCAAGAGCTGGACGTGTCAAGAATCCGATGCTGCTCCCGAAGAGTTAGTTGCAAGTCGTGCACGTGATTGTTCAGAAGGACAAACGCGGTAGCCGGAGGAATCGCGCTAGGCAACTGCGCGAAGGTTGGAGGGAGCTCGAAGAGAGCAACCGACCGATCGCCGGCGGCGGACGAAACACTAACAGGAGGCGCCTTACACGGAAGACTTTTTTGTACACGGATAGATTGTAACTCAATCGTACAAACATAAATTGGCTCGGATGCCACTCTCCACGCGCAGAAAAAAGTTGGAGATGAGAATCGGAAGATTCAAACAAGGAGGAATTTCAATGACGCAATTATTTGATTAATTATCTAAGGAGTATTTCATGGGTTTCCGTATTTCTACTAACGTCGCTTCTTTGAACGCTCAACGTAACCTCGGCATCAACCAAATGTCTGGCGATAAGGCAATGGCGCAACTCGCGTCTGGTAGCCGTATCAACAAGTCGGCTGACGACGCTGCAGGTCTCGCGATCAGCGAAAACATGAAAGCGCAGATCCGTTCAACTCGCCAAGCTAACCGAAACGCACAAGATGGTATCTCACTTGTTCAAACTGCTGAAGGCGGCTTGAACGAAATCGGTAACATTGTTGTTCGCCTCCGTGAATTGGGTATCCAAGCTGCATCTGACACTGTCGGTGATTCAGAACGTGGATTCATCAATAAGGAAGTTTCGCAGCTCAAGGACGAGATGCAACGTATCGCTCAAGTAACTTCGTGGGGCAAAACGAAGCTTCTTGACGGTTCAACTCCGCAGTACGATTTCCAAGTTGGTACATTCAACAACGAATTCGAAGACCGCATCTCGTTCAAAGCGAGCGAAAACACGGCAACTTTGGATTCATTGGGACTCGCAGGCGTAGACTACACTTCGAAAGAAGGCGCTCAGACGGCTCTCGAGAAATTGGACAAGGCTCAAGATTCAATCAACGGCATGCGTTCAAACCTCGGTGCTCTTCAGAACCGCCTCACTTCGACTGTAACGAACCTCGGTGTTGCAGAAGAAAACATGTCGGCAGCTAACAGCCGTATCCGCGATACAGACGTTGCAGCAGCAACAGCGGAAATGACTCGCAGCCAGATCTTGTTGCAAGCGGCGACTTCGACTCTCGCGCAAGCGAACTCGAAAGACCAACTCGCTCTTAAACTCATCGGTTGATTTAAGAGACTGGGTTCAATCACAAAGTTCTTGATGAACCCGGGCTACCAAGTCCGGGTTCTTTTTTTGCTCGCCCACGCTTTAGATTTTTGCCTCTCTTCAGGACGGCCGAAAGCGTGTCGAACACTCGACACTTCGCTCTCACTCGAGATTTGTCGCAAGAGTTCACACTTTTTCTGACTTTCTGAAGTGCTTCTTCGATCTCACGGTCGGTCGCATGCGTGTTTACGAAATTCGTCAATTCGCTCGACAGGACTTGGGGCTAGAGTCGCCTTCAGCATCGGAAGAGTCATTCCGAATCTTTGGTCAGGGGGACAGCAGCATGAACATCCACTCGTTTTTCAAAAAGAGTTCACCACTCCTAATCGCTTCGCTGATCTTGGGATTGAGCGGTTGCGGGCAAGGGTTCTCGGCAGCTGGCTCGCACTCTCTCTCGAATGGTTCTTCGAGTGTCGGAGGCGGCACATCTGACGGCGGCTACAACCCGGGTTCCGGCGGTTCCGGAAGCTCACCTTCTGAAGCTTTCAAATCTTACCCGTCGGATGCTCGGATCAACGGCGGCGCGGAAGATGACCGCTCAGTCGTCGAAATCGACAAAGACGCGAAAATGTTAATCGTACACCTTCCAATTTCAGCGAACCCGTTCCTGGACGGCGCCATGATGACGGTTCCAATCAATGAAATTCCGGGCGCAAGCGTCATCGTCGGACCGAATGCCGACGGCTCGAAAACTGAAGTTTCGGTGCGAGTGCCACTTTCGTATGTGTTAAACGGCGTCAACATTTTGCCTTCAAACCGCCTTCCGAACGGCGACCCGCTGCCGGCAATCGCAGATGGCGAGCTTCCATCGGTTGCGGTCCAGCTGAGCAAGCTGGGCAATGTTAATGCAACGGTCTACCTTGCACCAAGCGTTGTGGGTCTTTATGTCAACTCGCCGGTCGACCCGTTCTTCCAACTGACGTTCCCGATTCGCAATAAAGCGAAAACCAAGACGTGGGGCTACTTCTCGACAGTTCCAAAGAAGGGCAACTATCAGGGTGGCTTCTTTATTTC
>CAJYOV010000174.1 GCA_913776405.1 Pseudobdellovibrionaceae bacterium | reverse complement strand
GGATTGTCGTTCGCAGGCTTGCTCACTCCTTCCGGAGGTAGAAAGTTGGCGAAGTGAAAAGGGCGACCTAAGGTCGCCTTTTTTATTTTCGAACGCGTTTAAAGGGTGAGAGCGACTTTCGTGCTCTTGTGGTTCTAGTGGCCGCCGTGGATGGGGAGGCCGCTTCGGAACATGAAGTAGGCTGCGCCGATCATGCAGAGGCCGGCCCAGAGGTAGTCGAGCTTGAGTGGTTGTTTGAAATAGAAAACGAGAAACGCCGCGAAGACGACGAGCGTGACGATCTCTTGAATGATCTTAAGTTGAGGCACTGTAAAGTAAGCCGCGCCCGTGCGATTTGCCGGAACTTGCAAGCAGTATTCAAAAAACGCGATGCCCCAGCTGATGAGAATGACGATCCAGATGGGTTTTGTGCTGAGGCTCTTTAAGTGACCGTACCAAGCGTAAGTCATGAAGATGTTAGAGCCGATGAGAAGCGCGATAGGCATGTACATTTGAGATCCCTCGAGAAGAAGCTAAACTAAGTTTTAATTCAGCTTCACCCTCGAGGCGAAATCAACTTCAGAATAGAACTCTTGAAGAGCTCAACTCTAAAAATTCTTGGAACAGAACAAACTAAAGCTGCGCAGGCTTACTCAGCTGAGAGAACGCCGCACGCGATACGACCGCCAGCGTTGCCAACAGGTTGTGAGCCGTCGTCCATCTTCTCGTGGACAATGACAGCACGACCCGCAAACGAATCGTTCGATGGCGACTGCGGAATCATCATGTCGAGACGAGCAACACCCTTTTTATCAGCTTGAAGGTTGCCGAGGTCACCCGGGTGACGGTGTTCGTTACCTGGTTCGCCATGCTGAACGCCCGATGGGTTGTAGTGGCTGCCAGCTGTTTCGAACTTCGGCGGCGTGCACTCACCATTTTCGTGAACGTGGAAGCCGTGCTTCGAGTTCGGCTTCAAGCCTTTCACTTCAGCAACGACGTGGAGTTGATTGCCTTCAGGCGTGAACTTGATCATGCCGCTGACTTTGCCTTTTGGAGCCGCTTTCAAAGTCGCTGATGTCGCTTTTGCCTCTGGAGCCGGAGCCGCTTTTACGACTGGATCTGCAACCGGTGTCGCTGCTTTTTCGTGCGCGCAAGAGGCAGCCAAGAAAAGAACGGGAAGAACGAGAAGTGAACGCATTAATAACTCCTTCAATGGTGTTGTAACTGTGCCCGAGTCTAAATAAAAAACGGCGCCGAGTAACCGTGCGCCGTTCAATAAGTTTGAATTTTCACAAGCCGAAGTTCGAGTCACTCACACGATCGACGAGTGACTAAAAGTCTCGTACTTCAAGCTTACGCTTCTGAGACGTTGAGCATCTTTTGAACTTCTTCGATGTGCTCAGTCTCGAGTTTGATCATGTCACGGACCAGTTCTTCGAGGGCGATATTGTCGCCGCAAAGTGGAAGCAGGTTCTTGTAGAGATCGATGGCCGCTTGCTCGAACTGCAAGCTCTCTTTTAAAATCTCAAGCGCGCGGTGAGTTTTCGTTTCTGGAACCGCGCTGACTTTCAAAGAGGGGTGACCACCAAGAGCTGTGATCTTTTCACCGATTGTCGATGCGTGCTGATACGCTTCGTTCGCTTGTTCGTGGAACCACTTCACGATGGGAATGCGATTCGGGCCTGTGACCATCAAAGCGTAGTGCAGATAACGAACGACGCCTGAAATTTCCATTTCCAAAATCTGATTCAACTTCTCAACGATTTGTTTGTTATCTGCCATGACTTTGCTATCTCCTGTGTCGCTTATTCCAACGTCTCTGTTCAGTTGAAACTCGTTTATAAATCTTGCTATTCGAAACTCACACTACCTTCGAACTTAGTAACCGCCCGCAGCGCCTTCTCCGCGTGAATCCGCTGCAGCTTCGAGCAATCCATTCACGCGCTTTACGCCGTAGACTTTCGCTGTCGAGCCGACGTCAACGGTGTGGCCCTTTGATTTTAAGGCAGTCAAAGATTCCGGGGCAAAGCGATCAGCATCAATGCGCACGACGTCAGGTAAAAACTGATGATGAACACGAGGTGCTTGAATCGCTTTGTCCACGTCTAGACCTCGCGCAAGAACTCGATAGAGAACTTGCAGCACGCCCGTGATGATACGCGGACCACCCGGCGCGCCAACTGACAACACCGTTTGACCATCTTTCTCGACGATCGTAGGGCTCATTGACGACAGCGGGCGTGCGCCAGCGCGCACAGCGTTTGCCTCGCCTTGAATCAAACCGAACATGTTCGGCTGGCCAGGGCGAGTGGTGAAGTCATCCATCTCGTTGTTGAGCGCGACTCCGCTTTTCGTAACTAAGCCCGAGCCGTAGTCACCATTTAACGTTACCGTTAATGCGACCGTGTTTCCCGCTTCATCCATCACCGAGAAGTGAGTTGTTTGCTCTTCTTCTGCTTTGGCGCCTTCAATTGCTTTTCTCTCGGCCTCAGTCATGAGCTTTGCGCTCGGGAGTGCTTTTTTGAAGTCGATCAACTTCGCCAATTTATCGAGTGCGGGTTCGCTCGTAAGTTCTTCGACCGGATTCTTAACGAAATCAGGATCGCCAAGGCTTGCGCGATTTTTGAAACTCAATTTTTCGACTTCGATCAGGCCGTGATATTCATCGGCGGACATCGGCTCCGTTTTTTTCGACAGATCGATTTTCTCGATGAGACGAACAGCCTGTGCGATGACGACGCCGCCACTTGAAGGTGGTGGCATGAGAGTCAGCTGGTAGCCCATGAAGTCAGCTTTCAGCGGTTGCAGCCAACGCGTCTTGTAATTCGCGAGATCCTCCATTGCGTACGCGCCACCTGATGCGTTGACGACCGCTACGATTTCTTTTGCGGTCTCACCTTGGTAAAACGCTTTCGGCCCTTCAGCGCGAATGCGTTTCAATAGTTTTGCAAGTGCAGGCTGCTTCAGTCGATCGCCAGGTTTAAGCGGCTGACCTTGTGAATCGAAAAGGTGTTGTTTACCGAAGCTGTTAAAGCGCGGTTGGTTTCGAGCCGTGTACGCAGCCCACTCGCCGCTGACGAGAAAGCCTTTTTCGGCCAGTTCGATCGCAGGTGTCACAACCTTCGCCCACGGAAGTTTCCCGAACTTCTTATGTAGATCCCAAAGACCCGCCGGCACGCCGGGAACACCGACAGCAAGGCCGCCGTTCATTGAAGCAAGTCCGGGTTTGCCTTTGTAGGTTTCTGTGTTCGCGGATTTTGGAGCGACTTCGCGGAAATCGAGCGCCGTTTTTTCCGAACCCATTTTCACGAGCGCAAAGCCGCCGCCGCCGAGCGCTGCATAGTAGGGGTGGGTCACCGCGAGGCCGAACGCGGTCGCAACGGCTGCATCGACAACGTTTCCGCCTTGCCCGTGAATGCGCTCAACGATCGTCACCGAATCGGGCGAGGGGCCTGCAACCATCATCCGGTGACCCTGCGCCGGAACTGCCTGGGCCATCGAGGTCGAGAAGAACAAGCTTGAAGCGGCAAAGAGAAGGGTGAAGTGTCGAATCGTAATGTTTCGGATCGTGATGGATTGGGCGAAGTTCCGCATGTGTGAGATCTCCTGAAAGCGTAAGCCCCACTATTCCACTCCGCTTTGGAGAAGTTTTCAAACCGAATGAGCCCAGAGACGCACGTGTTCACATCTGTGATTGGCAGGGTCTCGAGAGTTTGTTACCTCTCTGTCTCTCGAGAAAAGGGACGATATGGACACGACGGATAAGAAGTCAGAATCACACGTTATTTCCGACTTAGAAACGGCCGAGGCGAAGGGGCTCAACCTCCGCCGCCCGCGAGTGTCTTCGAGCAAAAACTTCGACCACCCAACTGAGTATGTCAAAATGCTCCAAGGCGAGTTTTCCGATTACGCCTTCGACGAAGAAGTGGCGCCAAAGTTCAAAGGCCAGTGGCGTTCCGACGTTTTCAAAGTCGAATCACAACATCCGCTCGATCTCGAGATTGGCACAGGCAATGGCTACCACTTCGCGCATCTTGCTCAGGCTCATGCCGATCGGTCGCTCGTTGGGATTGAACTCAAATTTAAACCGCTTATTCAATCGATCCGTCGGGCCCGCAAGCAAGGTTCAGAAAACGCGCGCATCGTTCGTTACGACGCTCACCGTGTCGATCACTTATTCGCTGAAGGCGAACTCAACAACGTCTACATCCATTTCCCAGATCCATGGAGCAAGAAGCGCCACTGGAAAAACCGTATCATCCAAACTGATTTCTTAAAGTTGCTTCACACCCTCATGCGACCAGGCAGCTTCCTCGATTTCAAAACGGACAACCTCGACTACTTCGAGTGGGCGATCGAGCGCTTTCACGCCTCACCCTTCAAAGT
>CAJYOV010000173.1 GCA_913776405.1 Pseudobdellovibrionaceae bacterium | reverse complement strand
CAAGAATTTTTAATTCAACATCTACTGATGTGGTTGGTGTGGGGTCACAAAGCTTTAGAAGAGTGATGGCGGCGGGCCGGAGGTTGTAATTGCTTGATTGCGTTTACGAATTTCTAGAAGTTGCTCTCATCGAGCTGATTAGCCGCGATATGGTAGGCTACGCATAATTGAAGTTTGCGTCTCGACGAGCATTGCGGCTCGTTGAACACAAAGTGCGACACCAACTCGTAATAGAAGTGGGCTGTGCATTTGAGTTGAAGAAGCTTTCTAGTGGTCGAGTTCCACCCGTGAGTGAATCTGAAAAGAGGAAGAAGTTTTCCGCGTAGTGCCTAACGCGCATCGAATGATCCAGCAGTTTAGTCTCGTAGAGTGTGCGAATTGTTTCCGACAATCTTCCCGAGTCGCAAACATAGACCAGTCCATCGACTCGCGTCTCTTCCATGTAGCGCTTGAACTTCCGCAAAAGCCTTTTCTCCGACTTCCTTGTGCGCTCGATCTCAAACGCAATCGTCACTCGCCCGCCGTTCTCTGACGGCAGAAACATCAAGAAGTCCGGCATCAACTCGTAATCGACTTGTTTCAGTTGAAGTACATTCGCCGCAATCTCGGTACTGTTGATCTGAAACTCGCGAACGATTTCAACCTTCGGGAATGCTCGACGAAGATGCCACGACCAGAATTCACACCACTGATCGTGATACCGATCTTGCCTGCGAAGAAGTGGGCGACTCAGCTCTGAAGATCCACATCCGATCATTCGAGCAGCTTCCTCACGCGCACGCAGCGACTGATTGAGCTGATAAAAGAAAAGTCTTTCACCACCCACCAACATATCCACAAGACCGCGTTTCTTAAGTAGACCAAAGGCTTGTCTAAGATCCTTCTTGGGAATTTCAGTCACCAAACTTAGCAACTCGATAGTGGATGGCCCGAGTTCTTTTAACGCTGACAAGATCGCCTCGGCACATTTGCGCCGAGCGCTCATACATCTGCCTCGATTTGCGAAGCGGACTTAACAGATTTTTTCGCAGTCTTAGTCTTCAACTCTTGAAGCGCTTTAATGGCCGCATCAATATCGATCTCTTTCTGCGAAGCCATCAAACGGAGAGATTTTCGGAGATTCGTGTGCTTCGCTTGGAGCAAGCGGATGTCGATTTTGCCGCTTACCAAGAATTCGTTCACGACGTCCGAATACGTGATCAATCCTTCTTGAATCCGTTGTTGCTCTCTTTCGTTGTCGCCTCTAACAACTCCCAAGCATCTTCGCTCAAGACGATTTGAATTTTCCTCTTCATTAGCGCTTTCCTTTCCGCGTGTTGTTAGGAATCACAAACGGGCTAGGAGGAAGGTCGCCGAAGTAGACTTCTGTTTGACGGGTGGATTCCTCGCGATCTTTTACGATTGAATCATGAATCAGATATGAAGTGATGAGACCGACCGCGAGACCAATCGATGCGCCAAGACCAGCACTTTGAAGTGTGGGCGATGCGCCTGCGGACTGTTCGCCAGCGTAGGTTGCGACTGCGCCAGCGATAGAGCCTGTCACTGCTCCAAGCCGCATTGATTGATCCAACGTGGAACAGCCGCAAAGATTTGAAGCGGCAACGAGAACAAGAACTGATGCTTTCACTCAGAAACTTCCTTTCACGATTTGTGCGGAAGAGCGGGAAAGCTAATTTTGTTTTGCGGTATAGCAGAATGAGAAACGCTCTGCTTATCGGTGGTCGATCTCTTCTAGAATCACGTTACAACCCTGCCAACTCTGTTTCTGTTCGTCTTCGCAAGAGTTGTATCGCACTAGAAACTTCGTCTGAGATCTAAAAAGTATCTCGGACTCAACAGTTAACAGGCCGAGGCCCTTCCCCGTCTTTGAGTATATCAAAAAATTGGAACGATACTTCGGTGAAGTCGCTGTACTCGTAAACGCTAAATAGTTAACGACCGAACCCATCTTGTGAGTTCGATATACCGCCTCCGGCATATCCGGCTGAGTTAAAAAAGTCGTCGTTCGATAAACAAGTCGGCGAGAATCATCGATTTTATCGAGGGCTCGATTAACTAAAGTTGCGAGTAAGTTTAACTGCGGATTGTCCTTTAAGCCCGAGCGTAGGTATGGATTGAGCTTACTAAAACCCATTCCAATGTAGATGCCGAGCGCGGCGCTTTCCTCTCTCGTCATCTGACATCGCGCCGGGTATTGGGCGTATCGAGAGAAGATATCGACTACAGCGACTGAAACTCTCTCCGGCCCAAACTGAAGTGGCGAGAGCTTGTAGTTCTCGGAAGTTACGACTTTCAGAGCTTCGGCCTCTTCTTTATTGGTCGGCGCGCGAAATTTCATTTCTCGGTCGTTGTGCCAGAAATCGATTAAATCATTTAAGCCGTCGAAATTCAGGCGGGTAAGATCAGGGGCAGCAACCTTTCCACCTTTGTAGAGCAGGAAGAACGCTTTCATAAAACGCGTCAACCTTGGCAAGTCTTGGGGATTCACCGTCTCTTCAGCATCGTTAAAATAGAGGTACGCTTTGATGAACTGAAACACAGGGTCTCTGGCAAAACGTCGATCAAATGCTGGATCATTGAATACATCTGGAACAACGGAATGACTTACGCCGGTCAATTTACACTTGAGCTCGTTATCCCATTAATCCTTATTCCCTTCGACCGTCAGCTCCGCGAAGTCCGCCGTAGTGAGGTTCCCCGAACGCTCCATGATCTCTAAGACGCGGCTCTCCCCTCCAGCAAAGCACTGGCTACCGACCGTCAATAAAGTCGACAACAAGATAAAATGGATAGCCTTAATCATTCGAACTCCTCTTACGCACGAGCACAGGTCTGGTTTGCAAGCTTCCTACCAATTGATTTGAATTCGAATGCGGAAACGACCCGATTTTATTAACTTTCCGGCGCGACAATTGCTGATTCTTGCGCCATGACTAGCTTGAGCTTATCAAATCAAATCAGTTGCTTTACACAGGCGTGTTTCGTCGCGCTGTCAATCTTCTCAACGGCGAGCTTTGCCAGTGCTGCGACTTCACAGATGGACAAATCCAGGGATCGGTTGTGTACCGGATTCATAAATCTCGAGTACGTTCGGATTTCAAATTCTGTTGGCAACAAAGACTTCCCTGACTTTAGCTGTGAAGACTTCAAGACGATGGATTCGTTGACCGGCGATGTGCTTAAACTCAGCCCGATTCCTGTAACTGGAGTTGATATAATAGCTACGAAAACGGTTCCTCAAGCTGCCGGAGTAGACTTCACTTTCGACCATGTCTCGATTGGCTTCGACAAAAGAAGAACCGATCTCAACTCCGCGATATCTGCAATCTACATACACGAGCTCGGACATTCGATCTTTACTGAATATCTCTATCAAAATCTCCCGCAGCTCGCTGAGCTTAAAGCTTTGCGAGCTTCGAGTGACGGCGCGACGCGCCTGATGGTTGAATTCGTTAATCTAGTTGAAAAAGATGGCGCGTGCAAAAGCGCAAAGTGCTTGGGGTTCGCGGCGAAATACGGCGATCAGCTCAATCGCGCTCAAGACCTTTCAGATGCGATGAACGGTTGGCA
>CAJYOV010000172.1 GCA_913776405.1 Pseudobdellovibrionaceae bacterium | reverse complement strand
CAACGACAATTGGCGGTTTGCTCAGTGCGATCGGGATTAGCGGGATGGACCGCCTGATTCGTCGTAACGTCATTGCGACAAGCGGTCGTGCGGTAGAAGCCGCCGGCGATATCGACGTGCTCCTTCTCGACAAAACGGGCACCATCACTCTAGGCAACCGTATGGCGAGCGAGTTCTTAACTGCACCTGGCGTAACGCCGGATCGCCTGGCTGAGGCTGCGCAACTTGCGTCGCTCGCTGACGAAACAGCCGAGGGTCGCTCGATCGTTGTTCTCGCAAAAGATAAATACGGTCTTCGTGCCCGCGACGTGAGTTCGCAAGGTGCGAACTTCATCGCGTTTAGTGCAACGACTCGCATGAGCGGTGTCGATATTGGCAGCCGCTCGATCCGCAAAGGCGCAGGCGATGCCATCAAAAAGCATGTCGAGGCCCAAGGCGGCACATTCAGCAAAGGCGTTCAGACGATCGTTGATGACATCGCTCGCAAAGGCGGCACGCCGCTCGTCGTCTCCGAAGGTAAAGAGGCGCTTGGCGTGATTTATCTCAAAGACGTCGTGAAGGGTGGTATTAAAGAGCGTTTTGCTGAACTTAGAAAGATGGGGATCAAGACCGTCATGATCACGGGCGATAACCCACTCACGGCCGCTGCCATTGCTGCCGAAGCGGGTGTCGACGATTTCATGGCGCAGGCGACGCCTGAAATGAAACTTCAACGCATCCGCGATGAACAAGCGGCGGGGCACTTGATTGCCATGACGGGCGACGGAACGAACGATGCGCCAGCTCTTGCGCAAGCAGACGTCGGTGTCGCGATGAATTCTGGTACGCAAGCCGCGCGCGAGGCCGGCAACATGGTCGATCTCGACTCGAACCCTACGAAGTTGATCGAGATCGTCGAGATCGGTAAACAACTGCTTATGACGCGTGGATCGCTCACGACGTTCTCAGTCGCGAACGACGTCGCGAAATACTTCGCGATCTTGCCTGCGATCTTCGGCTCACTCTACGCCGTTCAAGGCGCAACCAATGGGCCCCTTTCAGCTCTCAACGTGATGAACCTTCACTCGCCCCAGAGCGCGATTTTGAGTGCCGTTATCTTTAACGCGTTGATTATCATCGCGCTGATTCCGCTTTCGCTAAAGGGCGTAAAATACCAAGCGTTGGGCGCGGCCGCGATCTTGCGCCGGAACCTTCTTATCTATGGTTTGGGCGGTCTTCTTGTTCCGTTTGTCGGTATCAAATTGATCGACTTGTTCGTAGCAGCAGTCGGTTGGGTTTAAAGGAACCACTATGAAAACACTCATTCAATCCCTTCGTATGTTACTCGTGATGACAGTCCTTCTTGGAGTTGCTTATCCAGTCGTCGTCACGGTGATCGGCGGCACGCTCTTCTCGAAACAAGCCGGTGGGTCGCTTGTCACCAAAGACGGGCAAGTTATTGGCAGCGAGTTGATCGCGCAGAAGTTTGAGAGCGCACGTTACTTCCACCCGCGTGCTTCAGCGGGTGATTATAATCCGCTGCCGTCGGGCGGTACGAACCTCGGGCCTACATCGAGAAAGCTCCAAGAAGCTGTGGCTCAACAAGCGAAAGCGCTTGGCCCGAACGCACCGAAAGAAATGTTCTTCGCGTCTGCCAGCGGGCTCGACCCGCAGATCTCGCCTGAAGCTGCGAAGTTTCAGGTTGCAGCCGTTGCTCAAGCGCGTGGATTTGACGATCAGAAACGCGCCCAGCTCAACTCACTCGTGGATCGCTACACTCAGTCACGCGACCTGGGTTTCCTTGGTGAGCCTACAGTCAATGTGTTAATGCTTAACCTAGCGGTCGATAAACTTTAAGACCGACCACTTCAGGGAGTTTTGATGTCGGACCAAGACCGGCCAAATCCAGACGCTCTTTTGAAATCGCTTTCGGCCCAAGAAAAACGCGCCGAAGGCGGAAAGCTCCGGATTTTTCTCGGCATGTCAGCAGGCGTCGGTAAGACCTATGCAATGCTTAAGGCTGCGAAGGTTCAACAGAACGAAGGCCGAAAAGTTCTCATCGGGCTTGTTGAAACACATGGCCGCAGAGAGACCGAAGAACTCCTAGCGGGGCTGACTGTCCTTCCGCGTAAAAAAACTCTCTACAAAGAGGTCGAACTCGAAGAGTTCGATATTGATGAAATTCTTCGGCTTCGACCTGACATCGCTGTCATCGATGAGCTGGCGCATACGAACGTGCCAGGGTCACGGCACCCAAAACGCTATCAAGACGTCATGGAAATTCTGGCTGCTGGCATCGATGTTTACACCGCGATGAACGTTCAGCATCTCGAAAGTCGGAAAGACCTCGTCGAAAAGATCACGGGTGTCCCAATCCGTGAGACCGTCCCCGACACAGTTTTTGAAATGGCCGATCAAATTGAAGTGATCGACATCGCACCCGTCGACCTACTCAAGCGCTTGAAAGAGGGCAAAGTTTATCTCGCAGATCGCGCGACGCGCGCAGCTCAGAACTTTTTCAAACTCGATTCTCTGACGGCACTTCGAGAAATGGCGCTTCGATTCGCAGCAGAACGCGTGGACCAAGATCTTCAGTCGTTCCACGACATGAAAGGCTCAAACCCTTGGCAGTCGAATGAGCGGCTGCTGGTCGCGGTCAGCCATTCGCCTTACTCTGAGCGGTTGATCCGAACGACGCGGCGTCTCGCTTATAATCTCGAAGCGCCTTGGATCGCGGTGCATGTCGACACGGGTGCTGTTCTCAACGATGAAGACCATCTTCAGTTAACGAAGAATTTAGCGCTTGCCCGCGAACTGAAAGCGGACGTGATCTCAACAACGGACAAAGACGTATCGTCAGCGCTTAAACGCGTCGCTCGCCAGAAAAACGTGACCCAAGTGATCGTGGGTCGACCTGCGAAACGGCTCTTTCAAAATTGGCTCGAGGGCGGCACGCTTCTTGATAAATTGGTTCAAGATTCTTGGGAGATCGACGTTCACGTCATTCGACAAGACCAACCGCCGAAAGTTCAATCACAGTTCAACCTTCCGAAACTCAACTTTAGAACGGGATTCATTCCGTACTGGAACACGCTCTGGTTGATTGTCGGTCTGGCACTTCTCAGCGGATTGGCCGAGGGCGCGATCGGCTATCAAGCTGTCGGTTTTATATTCTTGTTGGGCGTTCTCACCGTGGGCAGCCTGTCAACTCTTGGGCCCACAGTCTTCGCAGCGACTCTTTGTGCGCTCATCTGGAACTTCTTTTTCATTCCGCCACGCCTTACGATCGCGATCTCGAAAATCGAAGACATGATTTTGTGTGTGACCTTCTTTATCGTGGCGCTCATCACCGGAACTCTCGCGAACAGACTGAAACAGCAAGAATGGCTTTTGCGCGAACGCGAAGAGCGAACGAATGTTCTTTACGAAACTCTTCGCGACATTTCGACAAGTGCGAACAAAGACGAGTTCCTTGAGCGGGTTTTGCGCCGCATGGGCATGGTGCTCAAAGGCGACTGCGGGGTGACATTAAAAGATCCGAGCGGGCGACTCACCGACGAGACCCGCTACCAATATGTTTTGAAACTTGATGATCGCGACCTGGCGGTTGCGCAGTGGTCGTTCAACAATCACGAGCCTGCCGGCTGGTCGACTTCGACTCTGAATCAGGCGAAAGGTTTGTTCTTACCGGTCGAGGGTGATCGCGAGATTTCAGGCGTCTTCATCTATCGCCCTCGCGACGAACGAACGCTTACCACCGAACAAGAAAATCTCTTGAGGTCTGTCTGTCGACAATTAGGTCTGTCGCTTGAACGTCATTTTATCCAGAAAAGGATCGAAGAAGCCGACAAGCTTCGCGCTTCAGAGCAGCTTCATCAAACACTTCTCAACTCGATTTCTCACGAGATGCGCACGCCGCTAACGGCGATTCTTGGTTCGGCAACCGTGCTAGCGGATGCAAAAAGCCAATTCTCCGATGAAGTGAAAGCGCAGCTTGCGGGCGAGGTCCTCGACGCTGGCGCACGACTCAATCGCGTGATCGAAAATCTGCTCGACATGAGTCGCTTAAATTCAGGCGCACTCAGTTTAAATAAAGAGTGGCATGATCTCAGCGACTTGATCGGCGTGACACTCAATCGATTGGGGAAAAGTCTCAAAGACCACAAGGTTCAAGTGAGTGTCAGTGACGACGTGCCGTTACTCAATATTGACTACCGGCTCTTTGAGCATGCGCTTTCGAATCTTCTCTTCAACGCAAGCCTTTACAGCCCAAAGGGTTCAGAGATTTCGATTCGGGCGAGCGTTGAGAATTCGCGCGTGAAGCTTGTCGTCGCTGACACTGGCCCCGGTATTCCTGAGTCAGCAGCGTCTCAGATCTTCGAGAAATTCTACCGAGTGCCAGGTTCGCCTACGGGCGGCACAGGGCTAGGTCTTTCGATCGTTAAAAGTATCGTTGAACTTCACGGCGGCGAAATAAGCGTTTCGAATCAACAACCGCATGGTGCCGCGTTCACCGTGTGGCTCCCAATCGGCGAACCGCCCGCAGTGCCACCGGAGATCGCATGATCAAAATTCTCATGATTGAAGACGAAGCCTCGATCCGCCGAATCTTGAAGGTTCAGCTCGAACAAAAAGGCTATCAAGTCATCGAAAGCGAGACGGGCGCTGAAGGTTTGGCTTTCGCCGAATCCCTTCATCCTCAATTAGTCATTCTCGATCTCGGCCTCCCAGATATGCCGGGCCTCGAAGTTCTTCAGCACCTGCGCGCGTGGTCGCGGGTACCCGTGATTATTCTGACGGCCACCGACGATGAAGAGACGAAGGTCCGCCTTCTAGAATCGGGTGCCGACGACTACATCTCAAAACCGTTTGGCCCACTTGAGTTTCTAGCGCGTGTGAGCGTTGCACTCAGACATCATCGGAACGACCAAGTGGCTACACCCATCGTTGAGGCAGGGCCGATTTCAATCAATCTTGCGAACCGCTCCGTTAAAAAAAACGGCGAGACCCTTCATCTGACGACGACTGAGTTCGCACTTTTAGCGGCGCTCGCCCGCGAATTCAGAAACGTCGTTTCCCAAGAAGATTTATTGAAAACCGTGTGGGGCCCGATCGGTCTCGACAACCCCCACTACCTCCGGATCTACATCGCGCAACTTCGCAAGAAACTCGAAGAACCCGGCGCCGCCGTGCCCGAACGCATCGTCACTGAACCGGGTATGGGCTACCGCTTGGTTTGAAAAACCGGTGTGGAGTTAGAGAGCAAGTACCACGGCACCAGCCGCAATCAAGCAAGCTCCGATGATCGTCTTCGAGTTCACAGGCTCGCCCAAAGCGAAAACCGACAAGACGATGACGAAAACGACACTCAGTTTATCGACAGGCGCCACTTTCGAGACCGGTCCTAATTGCAAAGCCCGGTTGTAACAGAGCCACGACGCACCTGTCGCAAGACCTGAGAGCGTGAGAAACAAAAACGTTTTCGATGAGAGTTGAAAAACTTGAGTTGGCGAAAACTTCCGAAACACTAAAACGGAAGCGAAGAGAAGTACCACGGTGGTTCGGATCATCGTTGCGACGTTGGAGTTTACACCTTCGACGCCAATTTTACTTAAGATCGCGGTGAGCGCAGCGAAAAGCGCCGAACCCAAAGCGAACAGCAACCAAGATTCGTGAATGCCGACCATCAGAAAGATCCTGAAGCGTGAAGAAGTGCGCCGTCTAACGTTTCAGTCGGAAGAAGTGAAAGCGCGTAGGTCATGCCGTAGACCTGCCGCTCCTGTCGATAATGGAGGCCAAGACCGAATGAGGCACCGATCGTAGCTCCAGCGACCACATCATGTAACAGGTGTCGGTTATCGTTCATTCGGCTGTAAGCAACGAGAGTCGCGTAAGTGTAAGCAAGACCGCCATAGATCCACCCGTGCTCAGCTTGAATCACCGAAGCAAATGAAAACGCCCCCGTTGAATGACCCGATGGAAACGAAACCTTTTCGCCAGAGCCGTCCGGGCGCGGTTCGCGAATGACATACTTCAGCGCGGTAGTTGTGAGTTGCGCATACGTCGTCGCTCTCACCATCAGGTTCCCTTTCGCGCGCGTCTCGTTGTTTCCGGTGATGGCTGCGGTCACGAGCATGCTACCGGCATACGCGATGTTCGGAATGAGCGAGCCCGCGAAGTTGCCGAGGTCCGACGCAAAATTGCCGAGCGGGCGGCTTTCTGTCGTGCGCGCTTGTATGGGGTCTGACACCTGGTCTTCGAAAATCGCAAACGTGATCGCAAGTGCTGAACCAAGCAAAAACCACGGACGCACAGGAGTCGTGTAGGGCGACGCAAAGTCGTTGAACGTTTGTTCGCCGAGCGACTCTTCCGCGCTTGCGCGCGCATGGAACGGCGTCAGCGCGAGTGAAAGAATGAGGAAGAGCGGGACTGCAAAGTGTGGCCGACCAAAGAATTGATGAATCATTGGCCAAGAGTTTCAGGCATAAAAAAACCGGAATCAATGTTCCGGTTTTTTATGAAATTGGAGCGCGTGATCGGATTCGAACCGACGACCTATACCTTGGCAAGGTATCGCTCTAGCCAACTGAGCTACACGCGCATTGTGTATAACGGCCGAGAGAGACGTCAGTTCTATGAGAACCAACCGCTCATGTCAAACGTCTATTTTCAGGCTTTTCTGTTTTCCATGTAAAGACTGACGTACTGATAGCCCGAAAAGATCGACAAGATCACGCTGACCCATAAAAGGACGGCGCCGAGCTCATAAAGTGGGATACCGAAGAGCGGATTGCCTACAAGAATGGCAGGAATCGCAACCATCTGCATGCCGGTCTTCCATTTGCCTGCGGCTTTAGCATCGATGATCACGCGGTCGGCCGCCGCCACTGAGCGAATACCGCCAATCAAAATATCGCGGCAGAGAAGAAGAAGGACCAAGATCGGGCCCACTTTGCCCGTCGGGATAAGCATGATCAAAACGGTCGCGACCAAAATTTTGTCGGCGATTGGGTCCATGAATTTGCCCATGTTTGAAATTGCGCCGTACTTGCGAGCGAAGTGGCCGTCGGCCCAATCGGTGATCGAGGCTGCGATAAAGAGAAGGGCCGCAATCCAGTTGAGAAGAGTGCTCTCTTTGGCAATGAGGGGAATGAAGAGCGGGCAAACAACCATACGAGCCCACGTCAACGCCATCGGGAGTTTTTGTTTCCACGGCGGAAGGGAATTGAAGTCGACCGGTGAATTCGCAGGCATTTGTGACATGGGCGTATTTAGACCCCACGCCCCCGGTGTGGTCAAGGTGGTAGCAACCTCGAGTGAAGAACGTTGTGACGAGGGGTTCATTTGACGGGGGATCGTTTGAGCCTAACACTTAAGAGATGGCGGCCGCGCGATGGGCTTCCCGGGCCCATTGCACCGGGTTTTTAAAACCGAACTTGATCGTCAGCCTGATGGCCGGCTTTTGTTTTGTAGGGGCGCCCTTGTCGGTAGCGTCAGCTGCGGCGACAAAGGCGATCCCGCCGCTGAAGGCAACGCCGACACCGGCTCCGACTCCAGTCCCGCGCCTATCGATTCAGAAGGACGCTCCGGCTGCGCAGAAGCCCTACTGGCAAACACGCAAAGATCTGCAGAAGAAAATGCGTGAGGACCGCGCCATCATCGTGTCCGTCACGCAAAAGGACCTCCCGGACGGGAAGGTCGAACTGAAGATGAATGGCGCAGGTCACATCGCGCGCCCGAAAGACATTTGTTATTTGCTTGCGCAAGACTTTGCAAAACTGAAAGAGGTCAGCGATCACTTTCGAGTCGTAACGTGGGACCCAAAAACGGAGCGCCTCTTCGTCATCACGGAAGCACTCGGGTATCAGTCGCGCATGTTGATGAAAATCACGCCGGTCTCAGAAGACTGGCGAAGTGAGATTCAATTCGAGGTTGTGTGGGGTCACTTCACGGGCATGAAAGGCCTAATCGGTTTTGAGAAGATTGGCCCGCGTGCGACAGAAGTTTCGTTCACGGCAACTTACATCGCCGACGAGCTTCCGATACCGAAAATCTTGATGGGGTTTGCACTCGAAGTGGTCACTCAGAAAGTGGCTGAGAAAATGCGTTCCTATATCGAAACGCATTCTAAATAACCAGTCGACTTACGCGCTTTCCGCTGAAAGCGGGCGCGCTCTTTCAAAAAATTAAGCGCGCTTTTTCTTTGGCTCCGAACCTTTGTGGCTCGGTTTTTTCAACTGAACGACACGCGACATTTCGCGGAAGTCCGATGGCTTTTCCCATGCCGTTGGCCACGGGAAGTCGATCGGTTGCGGAACGACGGGTGTGCCGATCTCTTTTTCAAAACGGATCAAAGGAACGGCGAACTGGTGCGGAATCGAGTTGCCCCAGATTTCACGCAAATGTTGCTTCCAGTTGCTGAGACCCTGAACAAGAAGTTTGCGATCGCCTTCATCGAGGGCGTGTTCGCAAACGCGCGACATATACTGATTCACCGCTGATGACGCTTCTTTTTTGTCGGCGTCAGCGAGCGTGTGGAGGAACGCGCAGAGCATGTCGTAGGTGATCATATCTTGAACGGTCGTTTGCGCGCTTTCGAGAGCGTAAATGCCGATGCCGAAGATGCCATCATCGAGTGTCGCATTCCAAACGCTGAACGCTGACTTGTAGTCGTTCAGTTTAATCTGGCAGCGAAGAACGCCGAGGGTCACTTTCGCAAGAAGGTAAGAGTCCATCTCGCCTTCGTTTTCGATGCGCTTCACGACGTCAGAATAAATCTTAAGCGCGTCAATCGCGCGGCCTTGGCGCAAGTAAGTATCGGCGCGTTCACCGTCGCGGCAGTACTGCTCTAGTCCTTGAGAATTCATTCCAAGCCTCCAGTGAGTTCTTTCGGCCAAGAGGTGTCTTATCAAGAGTCGAGAGACGGTCGAGTTTGAGTCGAGTCGAGGTGCTCGCCAAGCTTTAGCGGATTTGAGACTGTCAAGAGTTCACGTGGCCCGAAACCCCAAGCTTAGGCTTATGCCTCATCCAATTTTATATGTCTGGCGATAGCAGTGCGACATCCGCTAGATTGATTTTAACCGAGGCATGAGAGCCTTGGAGACGTAAGTGTCGAGAGAGGAGGTGGTGCCAATGTCAGATAGATATAAACGACTTTGGACCACTGTAATGGAGGCTCGCTCGTAAGAGCTAGTTCCGTACAGCGGTCCTAAACACCTGAAGACCCGAGCCAAAAGCTCGGGTTTTCTTTTTGGTGCGCTCCGGCTCCGCCTGCGCTCTCATCCGCAGGCTTGCGGATGAATTTTCGCTCCTTCGATGCGTCCTCGAAGCTGCTCCCCAAGACAGGATTAAAACCCGTTTTCTTTCAAGAAGGATTCGGTGCGGGCCCAGGCGAGGTCGGCGGACTCTTTGTGGTAATCGTGGCTCGAGTCGCGGTTAAACCCGTGGCCTGCTTCTGGGTACGTGAAGACGCGGATTTCTTCGTGTTCGGCTTTGATCGCATTCACGATGTCCATCGGGATGAACGGGTCTTTTTCACCGTAGTGCATGATGAGCGGGAGGGTGACCGTCTCGTGGCGGAAGTCATAAGCTTGGCGACCGTAGTAGTTCACACACGCTTTGATGCCGGTGCCCTTCAGGCGCGTAGATGCGAGATACGACAAAGCGCCGCCCCAGCAGTAGCCGATCGTTGCGACTGGCTTGCCTCGGTGAGAATCGGCCCATTTGCCTGCGGCGGCTGCGAGAGTCGCAAGTGGTTTGTCCCAGCCGAGCTTGCCGACGAGCTCGCGACCACGCTGGAGTTCTTCGGCGCTGTAGCCCATCTCGATGCCAGGTTCGATCACATCGAAGAACGCCGGAGCCCATGCCGTAAAGCCAAGGTCGGCGAAGTGGCGCGCGACAGAGCGAATGTGATCGTTTACGCCAAAAATTTCTTGAATCACGATCAGGAGGCCGCGTGTTTCGCCTTTCGGTTTCGCCTCGAAGACGTCGACGGAAAAGCTCGTATCGCCGATCGAAGAGTGGAAGGGAACTTTCAGGCTGAAGTGGTCGGTATTTGATTCAGGCATGGCCCAGAGCATGGCCGCTTTCATTGACAAAATCGAGTTAAAACCGATATTTCAAAGGGCTTTTCTGGATCTGAATAGCAGGCGCTTTGACGCCCGGGAGCAGTTATGAAAATCCGTCTCAGTGAGGTGCCAAGTGAAGGGCGCCAATACACATTCTCTCGTAAGACGGCGGAACTGAACGAATCGCTGAACGACCTCGTTGGCGATCACGATTACAACGTCGACTTTTACATCAAGCCAATCGGCAGCGCCTACGAACTTCGCGGGCAGTTCAGTACAACTTTGAACGAGATCTGCT
>CAJYOV010000171.1 GCA_913776405.1 Pseudobdellovibrionaceae bacterium | reverse complement strand
GACCACGTCCAGTCGGCGCGCTTACGAATCTCGTCGCCAAAGCCGAAGGCGCCGCCGATTAAGATCACCACTCTTGGGCGGCCGCGCTCGAAGAACTTCACCATCTTTTCTGAAAACTTGCGAGAGCTCACGGCGTCGCCCCGCTCATCGCAAATGATCACGATGTCGTCTTTCTTCAAAACTTTTTGGAGATCCGCAGTTTCGTCAGCCAGCTTCTGCTGAGCAGAAGCCCGCGCTTGTTTTGATGGTTTGATCCGAATGATTTCGGTCGGGCAAAACGGTTTTAGCTTCGCAAGGTACTCATCTGTGAGTTCCTCGAGCCAAGGTTCTTTCTGCCCGCCGACAAAGACAAACGCGAGTTTCAAGCGATCATTCCTCTCAGGCGAACGACGGCATTAGGCCTTCGTTGGTGCTGGAGTTTGGTCTTTCACTTGAAGGTCTTTGCCGTGTTTCCAAAGATCTTCGAGACGATATTCTTGACGAACGAAATCGTAGAAGACGTGAACGATCAACGCACCGTAATCGAGAAGCACCCATCGACCTTCACTCGCACCCTCGTAAGAAAGCGGAAAGACGTTGTATTCTTCCTTCACGGCTTTTTGCACAGCCTCGGCAAGAGAAACCGCGTGCCGAGTCGAAGTACCAGACGCGATGAGCGAGAAGTCAGTCGCAGCCTCAGTGCCCTGAAGGTCAAACGCACGAACGTTGATCGCCTTCTTCTCGAAGAGAACTTGCGCGCAGAAGCGCGTGAACTCTTCGTAGTCGCCGATCATCGGGCCGATGTGAGCGTAGATGCCTGCTTCACGGATGTACTCTTCAACAGCGATTGAAACGAGCGCGTCGACGTTACGGCCAGTACGCATGCGCTTACGAACGTCGGTCGATGACACGTCGATGTCCTGAAGGCGCAAGAACTCAATCGAACGGCCTGTCGAGAGCTGAACGAATTGACGGTCGAACGCTTCAACGAGTGAGCGCAAACCTTCCGGCATGTCTTCTTCCGAGAAAGGAAGATTGTGATTCGGGCGTGTCACGACAATCAAGTTTGCGATCGTGAGAAGCTCTTTGTAGTCGCGCCATTTATCGAATTCCTCAAACTGATCGAGACCGATGATGAGGTAGAGCGATTCAGGCGGAATGGTCTGGGCATATTCGCGGACCGTGTCGATTGTGAAACTTGGGCCACCACGCTTGAGCTCGCGATCGTCGATCACAACGAAGTCCGAATACTCTTCGAGACCGCGCTTGAGCATTTCGATCTTTTGTTCAGGCGTTGGACCTTCTGTTTCTGGCTTGCGCGGATTTTGCGCGGCAGGAACAACCGAAATCAAATCGAGATTCATGCGACCGTGAACCGACGTGATCGCGTTTACGTGACCCGCATGGATCGGGTTAAACGTGCCGCCGAAAATACCAACGCGTGCGTTCGGATCGAGTTCCGTTAACATCATGATGCAAAAATCCTTTTACCGATCTCATTGATCAGTTCTTTTGTTCCGTACTGAGTCGCTGCTGAAATTTCGCGAACGGCGACACCCGCGCGACGGAAACGTTCTACGAGTTCTTCACGTTGCTCTTTTGAAAGTACATCGATCTTGTTGAGGACAACGAGCTGAGGCCGCGTCGCAAGCGGGCGGAAGCCTTCTTCTTCAGACTTCGCGTTATCGTACTCAGTGAGTTCCAGAAGAATGTCTTTGTAATCTTGAAGCGGATCGCGACCGCCAATTCCGCTCGCATCGATGAGATGAACGAAGAGGTTCGTTCTCTCAATGTGGCGAAGGAATTGAGTGCCGAGACCAACGCCTTTGTGAGCGCCAGGCACCAGACCTGGGATGTCAGCGACAACAAACGTTTGATCGTTGTTAATCGCGACGACTCCAAGGTTCGGCGAAAGTGTCGTGAACGGATAATCTGCGATTTTCGGGCGCGCGGCCGAGATGGCTGTGATGAGCGTCGACTTGCCTGCGTTCGGGTAGCCGATGACGCCGACGTCAGCGAGAAGCTTCAGTTCCAAGCGGATCTCGCGTGTTTCGCCGTCTTCACCGGGTTGCGCGTGTTCTGGAGCTTGGTTCGTCGCCGAACGGAAGAACCAGTTTCCTTTTCCGCCGCGACCACCTTCTAAGAAAACCGTGTCGCCAACTTCAGACAAATCGAAGAGCACGCGGCCCGTTTCTTTGTCTTTTACGATTGTGCCTGGAGGCACTGGCAAAATGAGGTCTTCACCGTCGGAACCTGTTTGGTTACGACCACCACCCGGCGTGCCGTTTGGTGCAAAGAACTTGTTTTTGAAACGATATTTGAGCAGCGAGTTCAGGTGATCCGCTACGCGGAAAACGACAGCGCCACCGCGACCGCCGTCGCCGCCATCGGGGCCACCGCGAGGGGCCATGGACTCACTTCGGAAGCTGACCTTACCGGGGCCGCCTTTTCCTGATCGAACTGTAATGGAGACTTCGTCGACGAACTTCATAACTAACTCTGTCTTGCGCGGGGGCGCAGTCCTTGAACGATACTGAGAACAATACTGATTCGATGCTCGGCTATCGCACGCGCACGAATCTGCCTCTCGAGATCGAGAGAGCAAAAAAAATGGCCAGCGCTTTTGGAGCTCTGGCCATACTTACTTTCTAATTGTCTAAAACAGTAGCAATTCTGCTAATTAAGCAGTTTTTGCAGTCTTAGCTGTTTTAGGCTCTGCGCCTTTTGCGTAAACGCTAACTTTCGAGCGGAGCTTGTCCATGCGCTCGAACTTCACGACGCCGTCGATGAGTGAGTAGATAGTGAAGTCACGGCCCAAGCGTACGTTGTTGCCGAGGTGGAACTTCGTACCGCGTTGGCGAACGATGATCGTTCCTGGTTTTACTGCTTCACCGCCGAAGCGCTTTACGCCAAGACGTTTACTCTGACTGTCGCGACCGTTGCGTGTACTACCTGCGGCCTTCTTACTTGCCATGACTAACCTCGTTCAAATCTCAGAAAGAAAATTAATTAAATCAGGTTCTGAAGCTTATTTCGACTTTTTTGCAGTCGCTTTTTTCGCGCCTGCTTTTTTAGTCGTCTTCTTCGCAGTTGAAGTCGCTTTTTTAGCGGCCTTCTTCTTCGGCGCTGCTGCTGCTTTTTTAGGAGCTGCAGTTTTGCCACCTGTGCGCTTCGCAGCTTTCGCTTCAGCTTTTGCCGCGTCTTTACGAGCTTGCGACTTCACCGGATCGATAACTTGAGCTGTTTTGTCAGTGTTGAAAACTGTGCCTTCAGGAGTCGTGATCGACTGGATGAAGAGCTCAGTGAAGAGCTGACGGTGACCTTGCATTTTGCGGTAACCTTGGCGGCGCTTCTTTTTGAAAACGATAACTTTCGGAGCTTTCGCTTGGCGAGTCACAACCGCAGTTACGATGGCTTTGTCGAGAAGAGGTGAACCGACGAACGTTTTGTCGCCGCCTACCATCAAAACCTCTGGCAAGTTGAACTTGTCGCCGAGATTTTTCTCAAGCTTTTCAACACGGACTGTGTCGCCAGCTTGAACTTTATATTGCTTACCGCCTGCGCGAATGATCGCGTACATGGAACCTCCGAAAACGTACCCAGAATCTTTGAGCGAAGGGCAAATATGTGCCACGTCGCATGGTTGACTGTCAATGATTTCAGCAAGCCTGCCTGCGGGAGATCGAAGATTCTTTTCGAGCCACTGTCGGCAGGTCTCAAGGAGCTCGCAGAGTTTCACCCCGACGCTTCCTCAAGGCCCTTAACTTACTGATGTTTCTTTCTTTTTTAGCGACAGCTCCGGCGAGGAGTCGCCCGAGTGGTCGGCTCGCAGAACGAGACCCAAGCGCCGTCTTTTGAGGTCGCGACCCCATAAAACCACCGAATATGTTCTGGACCTCTCAATAAATATTGAGACGCTAACTCATCCGGCACGCGCCCGTTCACCTCGTAACACCAGCCATACGTGCGCGTCTCTGAATCACTAATGATTTCAACCGCTCGCTCGCCTACAGGTGTCTGCAAAATCGAATTAAATCCGCGAGCCGATCCGATATACGGAATAGACTCGTCGGCGAGAATCAACAGCGTCACCTGCCCAATCGACATCGGCGCTGTCGGCATGTCGTACGAACCCTTCGACGCAGCCTCCGACGAACACGGCGCTGTAATTTCGTAAGTCACCGCCCGCGCCTGCCCCACAAAAGCAAGCATCCCAATAACCAAGGCGAAGAACTTAGTGCGTGTAGATCTCATAACGCTCGCGGTGATACTCCGGTTCGAGCTTTAAGACAATGTGTCTTCCGATGCGGCGTTCGATATCTTCGAGGGCTTCGGTTTCTTCTTCGTAGATGTAGTCGCCGACGTCGGTATGGCAGTGAACGACTGTTGTTGCGCGCGGGTTGTTCGATTTTCCTTCGCGTTCGAGGTCACGGAAGATTTCGTGCGCGATCGTTGCCTTCTGTTTGATGTAGCCGCGGCCATCGCAGTACGAGCATGGCTCGCAGAGTGTTTTAACGAGCGAAGGGCGAATCCGTTTGCGGGTCATTTCGACGAGGCCCAAGTTCGACATCGAAACGACGGCGGTACGCGCGCGATCTTTTACGAGTTCTTCGCGAAGGGCTGTGAGCACCTTTTCGCGGTGGGCTTCTTTTTCCATATCGATGAAGTCGATGATGATAATGCCACCGCAATTGCGAATGCGAAGCTGGTGAGCCGTTTCACGAACGGCTTCGAGATTCGTTTTAAGAATCGTGTCTTCAAAATCTTTTTTGCCGACGTAGCGACCTGTGTTTACGTCGACAACAACGAGAGCTTCGGCTTCGTCGACGACGATGTAGCCGCCGGACTTGAGCCAAATCTTACGCTCGATCGATCGAGAGATCTCGAGATCGATTTCATATTGGTCGAAGAGAGGCCGCGCGCCCGAGTAAAGCGAGACTTTGTTTTTAAATTGCGGCATGAACTGCGAGATGAACGCGTTGATGCGCTTGAACGAAGCTTCGTCGAG
>CAJYOV010000170.1 GCA_913776405.1 Pseudobdellovibrionaceae bacterium | reverse complement strand
GTAACAAAACCTCATGAACGCCTTCCGCAAAAACGAAATCCTTCGTTCGCGTCTCGAGTTTTTTCTTAAAGGCCATTTCTAAAAACGAGACGTGACTGTAAACAAGCCCACTTGAATCGAGTCGAGGCCGCCAGATGGTAGCTAGTCAAAAGACGCGCTTTAACAAGATCCGCATGGTCCGTTTAGGCTATCTTAGCTAACTGTTAGTTCATTCTGAATGTTTACTAAGCTTCTGTTAAACCGAAACCGATGAGTCAACACGGAATTCACGCTGGAGAGCGCACGTGTTGGTTCAGACGCGCAACAATCAATTAAAGCCAGAGCGTGCATGCGCGAATTTATTTTCCTTTTTAGGTGCGATCACGGCTGGGCTTCTGCTCGCTTCTTGTACGAATAAAGACGCAGTTAAAGTCAGCGTGCGTTCGGGCAACGAGTCACCAACTTTGTCCGGCGTATTTGCTTACAAGAGCGCTGGAATCTCTGCTCTTAACAAGTCTTGCGTGAACCCCGTCGAAGCACTATATAAAATTGAATCGACTGGTGACCGCGCATCGAGTCCTGTTGCGACAACGCCGATTACGTCTACTGGCAGCTACAGTTTCCGGCTAGCATCTTCAGGCCTTCAATACAATTCTACAAACCTTCGTGGCGCGTATATCGTGGTGGTGCAAGGTTGTACGGAGACTGTCTTTCAACGTCCAATCACCGGCCTCAAAGACCAGAACATCAATTCCGCCTCCACGGTCCTCGGTTTTACTCTCAATACAGCAGCCAAAGCGCAGTTCGCGGATGCACTTACGAAGACTCCTGCGAAAGTCGCGAATCTTCTCGAAGCCCTGAAGACTCAGGAAACTCCTGCCGATGTTTACGCTCAGCTCACAACGACAACTGCTCTAGCAACTGCATTCAACGACCTGTTTTCGGCGGCGCCGACGACTTTGAATGAGGCGCACCCTCAAGTCGTAACCGTCGTCTGGCCGACTTCGGTATCGGAACGGGTGAGTGTCCCACTCTCTTTGACATTGTCACACTGGTCGCAGCTGTATTCGCCTGCGTTCGAGTGGAAGGTTGATAGCACTGTTATCGCCACAACTCAGAATCCGAGCTTCTTACCTTCCGCGAATTTTCAAGGCGCTCACACGATCAGCGTTCTGATCGGTGAAAATGACGGCACCGGTCACGTCGATCCGACGAAACCGTCCATCAGCAAATCCGCCCCCATCACAATTCAAAATAATATTCTTCCAACGCCGCCGTCGTTTACGTTAGCCGCCCCGATTGTTTCTGGCACCGACCCGATTGCAACTCGGTCGGTCACTCTCAGAATCGCAACGGGCGCACAACTCGCAGATTGTGAATCGTTCTCGACGGTCGCATTCACTGAGACGGCAACTCAACCTACCGATCCAAACCTCTTCACGACACTCTGTCTTACGGCAAACACGCAGGATGAACCTTTCACTCTGACTTCTGCAGGCGACGGCCCAAAAGCGGTCTATGCCTGGGCCATGGATGCAAGCGGCGTTATCTCAGCGACTCCGACTTCGATCAGTTTCTCTCTTGATACGGGCGTGCCGACGCTCACTCTAACCTCCTCGCCGCCTGCTCTGAATAACCTGGCAAGCACGTCAGTGGCGTTTGTCGCCGCCGACTCGGGTGGGACGATTCGCGACACGGAATGCAAACTCGACTCGAGCGCATGGACTCTCTGTTCCTCACCGCTGGCATTGAATGGTCTCATTGAAGGCGATCACACACTCAGTATTCGCGCGACCGACACCGCTTCAAACGTGTCTTCCGTAGTATCTACGACTTGGCACACGGATTTGACAGCGCCAACGATCACTCTTACGTCCACTCCAGCTGCCGTCACGAACAGTGTTGCCGCCTCATTCGGATTTTCCGCTGCGGATACCGGTGGCGCGCAAGTCGGCGGCTACCTCTGCTCCGTTGACGGCTCGGCCTTCATCACGTGTGCTGCGCCTTTTGTTTCGACTTATGCCGCCGGTAACCATGTCTTACAGGTGAAAGCGACAGACACTGCCGGAAACGTAAGCTCTGTTGCAACTCACAGTTGGTTGATCGACACGTCTAGCCCTGCCGTCAACTTAACGTCGACACCGGCGTCACTAACGAATTCGCCGACGGCAACATTTAGCTTCACCGCTAGCGATACTGGAAGTGGCTCGATCGCCGGATATCAGTGTCAGCTCGATGGCGGAGCATTTTCCAGCTGCACCTCACCCGCGACGTTTTCCTCACTCGCTGCCGGTCCACACTCGTTTCAAGTGAAAGCGACTGACGGCGCCGGGAACGTGGGAACCAGTGCCGTATTCAATTGGACAATCGACTTAACAACACCGATGACGTCGATTTCATCACAGCCGTCTTCACCAACGAACGCGACGACCGCGACGTTTGTCTTTTCAGCGACGGCTCCACCAGACGGCTCCATTACAGGGTATGAGTGCAAACTTGATTCTGGCAGCTTCGCCGCCTGCACGTCGCCCCACTCCGTCACTTCGCTCTTGGAAGGCACCCATACGTTTGCTGTGCGATCGAAAGATAATAACGGAAATTACGCGACACCAACGACGGCCACATGGATTGTCGACCTAACACCGCCGGTCGTTACGATTTCGGCTCAGCCGACGAATCCCTCCGGCTCGGCCTCATCGTCCTTCACGTTCAGCGCAACCGATGCGGGCGGCGCGGCCATCGCAGGTTACGAATGTCGTCGCGATGCGGGTGCTCTCGCAGCCTGCGCTTCGCCAGCTTTAGATTCTTCACTTACAGAAGGAAGTCATACGTTCACAGTTCGCGCAATTGATACCGCAGGCAATGCCTCGAGTAATGTTTCGTATACCTGGGTTGTCGACCTGACTCCGCCCGTTTTATCGCTGACAGCGACACCAGCAGCGATCACCAATTCAACAACAGCGTCTTTCACTTTCAGTGCTTCAGACGCGACCTCAGTTTCAAACTTCAGCTGCTCGCTCGATGGCGGTATTTTCTCAACTTGCTCCAGCCCCTTCGTCACTTCGGGTCTCGCACAAGGCGCACACAATTTTAGTTTTAAAGCGACAGACGCAGC
>CAJYOV010000169.1 GCA_913776405.1 Pseudobdellovibrionaceae bacterium | reverse complement strand
CCGCGAAAGGTGCAAAGCTGATGGCTGATCCCGCTAAGAGGCTGAGAGCCCAACCGAAACGGAAAGAACGGGATGATTCGAGAGTCATGCCTTTTCAATTTGCGACTTGATCGAGGCAAGTACAAGGGGGCATAAGAGCGTATGGCCTATAATCCAAAAGATCGCTTCTTCCACAAGGCGAAAGCCGAGGGGTTCGCAGCGCGCTCCGTTTACAAGCTCCAAGAAATCGATCAAAAGTTTAAACTCTTTCGTTCTGGTCAAACCGTTTTGGATTTGGGTTCATCGCCGGGTTCGTGGTCCCAATACGCGTCTCAAAAAATTGGGGGTGGCCGTCTCTTAGGTGTCGACCTGAGCCCGATGACCGTAAGCCTTCCAAACGCGGTTTTCATTCAAGCCGATCTTCGCGATCTGGAACTCGAAAACGTCTTTCGCGAACACGGATTCAACCCGCCTTTTGACATCGTGATGTCTGACATGATGGCAAAAACGACCGGCATCAAATCGGCGGATCAGGCACGCAGTCTCGAGCTCTGCGAGCTAGCATTGAACGTTGCGCAGCGGTTTTTGAAGCCAGGCGGCTCGTTCGTTTGCAAGTTCTTTCAGTCAGGCGAATTCGGCGCCCTGCGCGCTGAAATCAAACGCCAGTACGAACGCGTCGAGGCTCTCAAACCAGAAAGTACTCGATCGATTTCAAAAGAGATTTTCTTGGTCGGTCTTAAAAAGAAACCTATGCCATAACGAATTTTGGCCGAGGTTGCGATTTCGAGATAAAATCGTGAACCCAGGTCCATGATTCACATTCACTCGCCATGGTTCTCTATCACCATGGTGCGAGACTTTTTCAGACCCTTGTGGGCAAAAGATTTTTGGGTCGAACTCTTCAACGAAGTCAACGACGACAACCTGTCAAATGGCGCCGCTGCGCTTGCGTTCTACTCGATGCTTTCGCTCTTTCCCGCGCTGATTTTTTTGCTTTCCGTTTTACCTTATCTACCAATTGAGAACCTCTACGGGGAAGTGATGACGTCACTTCGTGCGACTCTTCCGGATGAAGCGGCACAAGCCGTTTCGTCGACAATTGCCGAAATCACTCTCAACAAAAAGGCATCGCTGCTTTCTTTCGGTGCGCTCTTTACGTTGTGGTCGGCTTCGGCCGGCGTCTACGCGGCGATGCTTCAGTTGAATACAACTTACGACGTCATCGAACGGCGCCCTTACTGGAAGGTCCGCGGTCTTGCAATTCTACTTACACTCGGGTGCGGCTTCATGCTTGTGACGGCCTTTGCGCTCATCGTTGGTGGCGGCGCTCTTCAAGGCTGGCTGGACGCTACTTACGTGTTGAACCCGATCGTGGCCGTCCTCTTTCAGCTGTTTCGCTGGCTGATGATCGTGGCACTTCTCTTAGGTGGTTTTGCGTTGATCGACTACTACGGACCGGATCGGCCTCAAGTTTTTCAGCTCGTCTCACCTGGTTCAGTGGTCAGCGTCGTGACTCTCATTATCTCGAGCCTTTTGTTCCGCCTCTATGTTTCAAATTTTGCGAACTACAGCGCTTCTTACGGTTCGCTGGGGGCCATCATCGCGTTGATGATGTGGTTCTACATCGCGGGTCACGTCGTCCTACTAGGCAGCGAAATCAACGCCATCGTCGAAGATCGAACAGGAGTGCAACCGAAACATGCTGAAACAAGCGACGGTCGAAGACATCTCCAACAATCGAATCACGAGACGTCATGGGCGCGTCCTCGTCACGACCAGGTATTATCCACGCTTTCTGAAGAAGAAGCTCATTGACGGCTATTTGCCGATCCTCGCGCCGACGAAAGAGCTTTTAACGGAATTCAAAGCGCGAGAAGACGAGCTTCAAAATCACGACAAAGCGTTCGAGGCTGTCGATTACGAACACCGTTTCACGCTCGATTCCGGCGCTAAAGAGATTTTGAGAGAACTTTCGGAAGAAGCGAAAACCCGCGACGTTTACTTAGTCTGTCACTGTCTGATCGGGCAGTACTGTCACCGCGAGATTTTAATGGTCTTGGCCAAACAGCTTTTTGGCGCGCCGATTGGGCGCGTTCATCACCCGTACGATGTTATTGCGAAACGAGCTGTGGATCTGTCCACGAGTGATAAATCTCTATGGCGCTGAGATAGCCTGCAAATTTACCGCTCTGGTCGAAGAGCGAAGCACCGATCACTGAGTCGCTGTCGACGCAGATACCTGCAGGGCCAAATGTCTCTTTCAGCGTACAGCGCGTGAAGGGGCGCACATACGTTGTTGGCCGGAGATCTGACCGAACATGCTCCGTCATCGCCATCATCTCTTCGGTCGTCGAGCCAGAGCGCGTATAAAGGTCGCTGAAGTGATAAGTCATCAATTCATCGAGCGAGTAGCTGACGAATTTGAAGAAATTGAGTGAACGGAAAACTTGAGTGAAGTTCGGGCTGTAGATTTCGACGATATGGGTGTCTTCAAGGTGTGAGAAGGCGTCTTTTGGCGGGATCAAGCCTAAGACTTTCAGAGCGGCCCACGTTAAGCTCTGAGTCGGTGGCCGCGCCGAGCGAGTGACCTCTGTTAGACTTGCTTCCAAAAGCCGGTTATGGGCTTCAAGATTCTCGATAATTTGAATCTGAGTTGCAGGCGGAAGGGTCGGGAAACGG
>CAJYOV010000168.1 GCA_913776405.1 Pseudobdellovibrionaceae bacterium | reverse complement strand
GTCGCTCTTCGTGCAAAAATCGCTGAGACAGCGGGTTATGCGAATTGGGCGGATTACACGACGTCAGATCGCATGGCGAAATCAAGTGCGGAAGTCTTGTCGTTCCTCAATGGCTTGAAAGGTAAATTAGCCCAAAGAAACCGCGCCGATCTCGATCTTCTTTTGGCAGCGAAGAAAGCTGATTTTCCTTCGGCGACGGCGCTCGATCAGTGGGATGTCACGTATTACAGCAATCAGGTTAAAAAGCGCGACTACAACCTCGACACGGAAAAGGTGCGTGAGTACTTCCCGGCTGACGTCGTTGTCGCTGGGATGTTCGACGTCTATTCTCAGCTTTTAGGTGTGAAGTTCAAACAAGTAGCGAATGCAGACGTCTGGTCGCCTGACGTACAGCTCTACGAAATCATCGATTCGAAGTCGAACGTGCGTATCGGTTACTTCTATGCGGACTTCGTGCCCCGTGAAGGCAAATACGGCCACGCGGCTGCATTTCAGCTCGTGAGCGGACGTAGGATCGGAAACCAGTATGGTGAAACGGTTTCTTCGATCGTCGCGAACTTCGCACCGCCTTCGGCAGGTAAACCTTCGCTTCTCTCTCACGACGAAGTTGAGACGACGTTCCACGAGTTTGGTCACATCATGCACCAGACTCTTACACGTGCTCGCTATGCAAGTCTCTCTGGCTCGAACACGGCGCAAGACTTTGTTGAAGCGCCGTCACAGATGCTCGAAAACTGGGTCTGGCAGCCGCAAATTCTGAACATGATTTCGGGTCACTATCTCGATCACTCTCAGAAGCTGCCGCAAGATTTGCTCAACCAAATGTTAGCCGCAAAAGATTTCGGTCAAGGGATCGCATACACGAAGCAGCTTCTCTATGCGCTGTTTGATATGAAGATACACACAGTCTCCACAGTGAATTCCACAGTTGATGTGACGAAGACTTATGACCAACTCTACCGCGAAATCGTGGGTGATGAACCGATCGCGGGCGGGCACTTTCCGCAGACGTTCGGGCATTTGATGGGTGGCTACGATGCGGGTTACTACGGTTACCTGTGGTCTGAGGTTTACGCTCAAGATATGTTCTCGATCTTCGAGGCGGGCGGGCTTCTCAGCTCTGAAATCGGCGGTCGTTATAGAACGGAAATCCTCGAGCCTGGCAACATGAAAGACTCGATGGACAATCTAAAAGCGTTCTTAGGTCGCGAGCCGAATGCGGACGCGTTCTACAAAAAGCTTGGTATCTAAAAAGTGAAACCGAGACCGGCGCAGATCAGCGCCGGTGAATAATGCCTGCCGGGTCGCCGCTAAAGTGTTCAAACACAGCCATGCGGCGATCAAGTTCGATACCTTCGATGCCGCGACGTTTGAAAAGATCGCGTACCGCAGCTTCATCGAACTTCAAATCGCGATATTTCAGCGAGCATGTCTTTTCTGTGCAAGTTGCTTCAGCGTGAGCGCCCGAGTATGTGCCGTCACCGTTTGCCGAAAGTCTGATCCGATTTTCGACGCCCGTTAACTCAAGCGGCAAGTTGTACTTGATCTGTTCAACACCATCTCTCGTGCGAACGCGAACGTCTTTAATTTCAAAAAGCGCGATATCTTTCAAATCATCTGGAACTGGAACTTCGTAAAGGGATGGAGACCGCTTCCAATCACCGAGCGGAGCAGCGTAGGCGTGAAGATTCTCTGGTGCAGAATGCGCGCAAAGAGGCATAAGAAGCGCGAAGGTCGATGCGATCAGTAGCGACTTCATCTTAGGCTCCCAGTTCTTGACGAGACAGATAAACGGTCGCGCGGCCGCGACCCACCCGTTTTAAATAGCCTGATTTTTCCAATCCGTCGAGATCTCGCCAGGCCGTCATCGTGGAAACTTGAAAGGATTGCTTATACGCAGGGACGGTCCAAGGCGTCTGCCTAGAGGATTGTCGTATCGCTTTCATTTGTCGCCAATTCAGTCCAGTCGGTTCTGTGTTAGATGACCGCAGTGTCTCTTCTCGAACGACTTGATTTGATGTTGAGTTACTTCGATCGAGAAACAGGTCTTCGTGAACATAAACGTAAGTACCACGCTCGCGGAAATCCCAACCGGAATCGCGCGACTCGATCCAATAACCAACCGGGCCTAGAGATTTGCGCAAGGCCGCAATCGCTGCGTAAAGGAGTGAGTCGTGCCTTGAGCTCTCATAGCGGTAACCCCAAACGCTCGAGATAAGGGCCTCTTTCGAGCCCCGACCTTGAGAGAGCGCGAGAACGATCAACCTGTTTTGTTTTGAAAGGCCGACCTGGCTTTTAACGACGCCACTTGAACTTAAAGCAACCCAGTGGCCACCGTCCAAAAGAACAAAGTGGTTCTGTTTCGCTTCAAGTTTCAGGGTGTGGCCGATGAGCCCCAGATATCCGGCTTCCAAGATTTTTGGCAGAGTCTCTTCGGGTTGACTGTCGATCGAGTCGAGTAGATCGCCGAGTGGGTCTTCGCCTAGCGGCTGAGCGACGGGTCTGTTTCTGCGCTCACGCGGTGGTTTTTTCCCGGCGAGAAGAGCCGAGATCTTTCGGTCCAGGCCCTCGATGCGAACTTGATAAGAGTGATCGGCGATTCGCTCAAGGCACCGTTTGGCAGACTGAAGAAAGTGACCGGCACTTGTGAGATCGCCGCGTCGGCACGCCAATTCGGAAAGCCGGATTTGCAGAGTCGCCTCTTGTCTTCGGTTTTCGAATCCATAGATGACGGTCGATACGGCGTCGAGTGTGCGCTGTGCGCGAGCCCATTCACCTCTGAGAGTCAGTTGGCGCGCAAGCTCAAGAGAAAGGTTCGCTCGCGAATAGGAATCTTCAGAAGGGAGTGCCTCGATTGCGGTTTCGAGTTCGCCGACGATCGTGTTTTGTCGAAGACCGGCATCCGCCTCGTAAAGAAGGATGGCGAGAGAGAAGGGATTCAGACGCTCTTTCCGCTTCGAGAGACTTAAAGCTTCGCGCAGCTTGCGAAGACCCGCCGAACGGCGACCGCTTTGAACAAGCGAATGGCCGTTGAGATCGACAGCGAAAGCATGAATGTAAGTATCGCCAAGAGAAAGCGCGCGTTTCAGAGCTTCTTGTGAAAAGCGCAAAGCTTTCTCAAAGTCGCCTCGGTAGTAATGATAGATCGCAAGACCTTGATAAACATCGGCAAGTCTTGAAGCTTCGGGGCACGCAAGACTCTCTTTCAATAATCGCTTAGCACTTTTAAATCGTGAAACCCGAGTGCAAGCGAGAGCTAAGGCGAAACGTGCGCGCGACTGTTCGATTTTCGAGAGCTTTGAGCGCCT
>CAJYOV010000167.1 GCA_913776405.1 Pseudobdellovibrionaceae bacterium | reverse complement strand
TTCTTGCATGTAGTCGGCAAGAATGGCGCGGAGGTCGTCGAGAGTGATTTCGGCTTTTTCGACGCCTGCATTTTGAAGAAGGCGACCGAGTTCGTCTGTTACGAGGTTTGAAGGAAGTCCTGTCGCGTCTGCGAGATCCGTCAATAAACGCTCACCCATCGTCTGCCCTCCAAGGCGTGGTGCACGACTTTACGTCGTAGATTCGATTCCTCTATCCGTGAGAAATCGGAGCTGGAATGAGAAGCCCGCCTTCGGTGGAACCCCTCCCGCCGAAACTGCCCGTAACCCATTCCTGTTCTGTAGACACGGCCATCAGATCAAGCGGTTAAGACCTTCGCAAGATCCAGGGTGGTCGTTTCACACGTTCTGGACCGACGGGCAGGTAGCGCCTAACTGACTTAAGCTGAAGGCGCTTCTTTGCGTGGACGCATTTGAATTGGCGCTTGCGGTGGTGGAGGGAGTGGATGTTGACCACCGCCTTCATCGAGATCGGAGAAGCGACCGATGTGAGATTCCCACTTCAGGTGAACTGTACCGGTTGGACCGTTACGCTGTTTCCCGATGATGACTTCTGAACGGCCTTTTACTTCAGGGTCGTTCTTTTCGTAATAGTCTTCACGGAAGAGCATCATGATGACGTCGGCATCTTGCTCGATCGAACCTGATTCACGAAGGTCAGAAAGCATTGGGCGACGGTCTGAACGACCTTCAACGCCGCGGTTCAACTGCGCAAGCGCGATGACCGGAACTTTCAATTCCTTGGCGATGGCTTTGAGCGTTTTCGAGATTTCGGCGACTTCTCGTTCGCGCGAGTCGACTTTTTGTTTCAAGCTCATGAGCTGCAAGTAGTCGATCATGATGATATCGAGGCCGTGCTGCGCTTGAAGACGACGACACTTCGATCGGATTTCAAATGGCGAGATGCCCGACGTATCGTCGATGAAGAGACGAGCCTCTGCCATCTTCGACGCTTTGTCGATGAGTCGTGGCCATGCGTTGTCGTTCAAAGCACCGATACGGAGATCAGAGAGATTCACGCGGGCTTCTGAGGCCAACATACGCATCATCAACTGTTCTTTACCCATCTCGACCGAGAAGTACGCGAGCGACTTCTTTTCGCGGAGGATGATGTGCTGGGCGATGTTAAGTGAGAACGCTGTCTTACCCATCGACGGACGAGCCGCGATAATCGTGATTTCACCTGGGTTGAAACCTGATGTCATCTTGTCGAGAGCTTTAAAGCCCGACGAGATACCAACGTGTTCTGCTTTTCGCTCGAAGAGCTCGGTGAGTTTGTTCATCGAGTCTTTGATAAGTTCAGCGGCACCGACGAGACCTTGAGTCTTTTTCTTTTCAGTGATCGAGAAGATTTGACCTTCGACTTCGTCTAAGAACGCTTCGACGGTTTCGTACGATTCACCGTAAGCTTTCTCAACCATCTCACCCGACATGTGGATGAGCTTTCTTAAGAGCGCTTTTTCGTGAACGATTTTGCCATAGGTTTCAATGTGCGCAGCCGACGGCGTCGAGTTCATAACTTCGGCGAGATAGCTTGGGCCGCCAATCGCGTCGAGCTCTTGTTTGTCGGTCAGATGGTTTGAAACCGTGATGATATCGATCGGTTGGTTCTTCGCGTAGAGTTCCATGATCGCGGCGTAGATCTTACGATGCGCGACTTTATAGAAGTCTTCTTCGGTGATGATAGAGGAGACTTGGTCGAACGCATAAGGGTCGACCATCAGGCCGCCGAGAATGGACTGTTCGGCTTCTAAGTTGTGCGGCGGAATACGTAAAGCCATGGTCCAAGCCCCCCTGAGACCGAGTCTTTCGCTGATGCGATAATTAACAGATCCCTCGGCTGTGCTGAAAAAGCAAGCAAAGGTCGCGGGCCTGTGGTCAAGAAGCTGGAGCTAGATGACCCGCTGGTGCTGTGTGTGTGTTGGAAGCGATTTTATGTGAGCCGGAACCGCTAGAGCGCCGGCTAGGGGGTCAGCCTCAGTAAAGCTGACCGGAAGCGATTAGTTCGAACGACGAACGCGGATCTTGTAGTTGTCGATCTTCTTCTTAAGTGTGTTGCGGTTGATACCGAGCATCTGCGCAGTGCGGACTTGGTTGCCGTTGTGCGAGAGAAGAGCGAGCTCGATCAAAGGCTTTTCAACCTGTTCGAGAACGATGTTATAGAGACCGTTGAGTTCTACTTGAGCTTCTTTTTGTTGTTGGAAGAGAACTTCCAATTTCGACTTTACGAGCTTCTCGAGGCTGACGCTCTGAAGGTTCGCAACGAAGAGGTTGTCTGAGTGATTCAAGCTTGGAGTCATGCCGACGTCGCCGCCGTCTTTGAAAATCGTTGATGGCTTTGAGATTTCACCGATCGATGATTGAAGATGCATGCGAGATAGACCCCTCTAAAATTACGAACGTTTGGTTCGACGAAATGTGCGCGCCGGTGGTTCGGCGTCGCAGTTTTTATGAATCGATATTGATTGTCTCAAACTCGAATTCAACTGCTTAAGCTTCAGACGCCTCGGCTGTGGGGAGACCAAATATACTTATGAAGTTGGACTTGCAAGCGTGCAGATGAACTTTCAGAAAGAATTTTTTTAGCAAGCCAATTTTCATCAACGCGACGGAATGCTGGACTGTATAAAACGTTTGTGCGCTCGAATAAGTTCTTGGTGCGCGCGAAATTTTCCGCCCATGTGAAATCCTCTTCGGAACAAATGACGAATTTGAATTCCGTGTTGACATCAGCGAAGCGCAAATTTGCCTCGACGAAGGAATCTTTTTCGCCGCTACCAGGAGTTTTTACGTCGATGATTTTTTTAACGCGTTCATCAACAGGCGTGCAGTCAATCGAACCGCTGGTTTCGACTGAAACTTTGTAACCAAGATCGCAGAGTTCTTTCATCAACGAGAAAACTTCTTTTTGAAGAAGAGGTTCGCCACCGGTCATGCACACGTATTTGGTCGGATGCTTTTGAACTTCTTTGATGATGTCTTCTTTCGACATCACCTGACCTGAGTAATAAGCGTAAGTGGTATCGCAGTACCCGCATCGCAAGTTGCAGCCAGAGGTGCGAACGAACACGGTTGGGTAGCCTACGTAAGAGGACTCGCCCTGAATCGAATAGAAGATCTCATTAATCTTAATCACGAAGGAGCGACCTTACGGAAGTCGCCCCACTAAGGTCAAGGATATGGCCTCGCCATAAGACCCAGACTAGGAGTGTTTTTCACGTTCCTTTAAGCTTTTGGGATGAGCGGATTTTTCAAGAAGTTTCGCCGCGATGTCTCTGGCATCGGCTGGCTCGCCTCCAGTTTATTCACCGGTCTTGCCCTCTTCAGCTTTAAAGCCACCGACCCGTCATTCAACTCGACGGGAACGGGCTTAAAGGTCAGTAACTATTGCGGTTACATCGGCAGCTTTGCGGCCGATTTGATGTATCAGACCCTGGGCCTTTCTGCTTGGATCCTCGTATTTGCGGCGGCCCGCGTGGCTGTTAGTACCTTCCGCGATGAAAAGAAGACGTGGAATGCAGCTCGTGTGATCTGGGCGGGCCTCTTGCTCGTCACCGTCTCAAGCCTCCTTGCGCTCTATATGCCACAAACGCGTCTCTTCTCGAATACCGTGCCTGTCGGCGGTTTGATTGGGACTGTGGTTTCAAAGGGCCTCGTCTCAGCGTTCAATTTCCTCGGTGTTTCGATCATCTTGTGGTCTTTGGCGCTCATGCTTCTCGTGTTCTACACAGAGCGCTCTCTGAGTCAGCTTTTCAAATCTCCGCTCGCCTTCCTCGGCGCGATGAAAGACGGCCTT
>CAJYOV010000166.1 GCA_913776405.1 Pseudobdellovibrionaceae bacterium | reverse complement strand
CAAACGAGCACCTGTTCCACCGAGAGCCATGCGCGCGATCGTTTGCTGTTTGCGATCGGGCTCGGCAACTAGAACGCGGCGGCTACGAATCGAGCGCTCCGTCGAAAACATCTCATTGATCGGCTTAAGAATCTCGAGAGCAGAAGCGGAATCGTTTTGAGTTAGAGCCGCTTGAATTTCATTTAAGCGTTTGAAGATCGCTTCCGTTCGTTCTTGGACCTTTTGATCGAGCGTTCGGTTGATCTCGACGAGTGAACGGTTGGCGATCTCGAACTGTCGCGCTTTTTCGTTGGTGTTAGTGATCTTATTCGCAAGGACAGTTGCGAAGAGCCAATACAGCTCGAAACCAAAATCACGGCTAGGCTGATTCAATTCGTTGTCGATTGCTGGCGCATTCACAGAGATCAGTTCCACGGGAGTTTGCGCGATGATTGTCGCAGTTGCTGGGCGGCCAGCAAGAACACTGATTTCGCCCATGAGGCTTCCAGGCTCTTTCATCTGTGCCACGCGCTCGCCGTTTACCATCACATCCACGGTGCCGCTTGAAAGGATGAGAAGACGTTCCGTGCGAGTACCTTCAATGAGAATCGTATCACCGGGCGCGTAAGTCTTTTTCTGAGCTAATTGAACCAAGGCATCGATGAATCCATCGGAACAGGATTTGAAAAGCTCATACGTCTGAAGTTCTTCTTTTAATGACATGCGACCCAGTGACGTAAGTGGTTGAGAGGACTCAATGAAGAGTGTGCCTCGCACCTCTATTGTCCACAATTGGGCCGCAGTCTGAACTAGCACCTGGTCTAGAAGAACTGAATCTCAAGAGCGTTTCTGACCTTGAGATGCCGATTGCGCGGGTTCTTTGTCTCGTGAGAGTGCCCAAAGCGCTGCGGCAGCTGCTGCTAAACCAATTGAGCCTATAGCAACCTTCTTAACGAACGCTGTGCGATTGTATTTCCACTCCGCAGAAAGTCCCATCTCTTTCCAAAGATTCGGCAAGCGACCGTGGGCCGCGTCGGCAAACAGACTTTCGACCATATCGACGCGATCCGCCGCCATCAGCCATAACCAGTGGCGGAGCATGCCTTCACTGTGTTTCGCGTAGGCGTAATCGCGCATGACTCCGCTTAAGAGTTTAGGCGGCGCAATCGTGCCGAAGATCGGGGTGAGAGTCGGGCGTTCGATCGACTTATGAATTTCAACGTGAGGGACCTGCTGCTCGATGTTGTTCAATCGAATGCCGCTCTCGAGACGAGATTGGGTGTCCCAATAACCGCCGCGCTTTTCGAGTTCAAGGTCTGCGCCCCAGCCGGGAATTCGCGACTTCAGCGAAGCTTCGTCGAGTGATCCGCGAGTCATGAAAGCGTTCGTCGTGTCGACGTCTTTATTGCCTGCTTTTTGTTTAGCTGGATCGTCTACATGATACATAACATCTCCTTTCAGTGTCTTGCCGACGGTGGGACGATTACGGGTTTGATGCAGTTATCGAGTTTGCTCGAGAAGAGGTGATAGCCTTCCGCGATTTCCTCTAGCGGAATTCGGTGCGTGATGATTTCTTTTGGAAGGACGCGACCCTCTTTGATGTGTTCAAGGAGGCGCGGCAAATGGCGAAGTACAATCGCTTGGTTGCCGCGGATGGTGATGCCTTTATTAATGATATTGCCAAACGGAATCATATTCATCGTCGGTCCATACACGCCAACGACTGAAACCACGCCACCTTTGCGAACGGAATTGATCGCCCAGGTAACGGCCGTCGGTGAGCCGCCTTGAAGTGGGAACGTGACACCCGTGAGCCGGTCGAACTTCTTGCCCGTCGCTTCGGCGCCAACGCAATCGATACATGCATCGGGGCCGATCCAATCGAATTGTTTTTTCAATTCCAAAACGACGTCGCCAACCTCATCGAAATTGAGAATCTCACAACCTGTCCATTGCTTTGCGAAATCGAGGCGGTACTGAAGTCGATCGACAACTAAGACGCGACCAGCACCCATGAGCCACGCGGATTTCGCGGCTAAGAGGCCGATCGGTCCCGCGCCGAAAATCACGACGTTGTCGCCTTTTTTTATGTCGGCCATTTCCGCAGCCTGGTAACCGGTCGGAAAAACGTCGGTACAGAGAAGCGCGTCTTCTTCGTGAACGCCAGGCGAGCCGATCGTTTCTGCGATATCGGTTGGAGTCGGTTCATGCCTTGATAAACGCGAGCGGCTTTTTCTTTGTCACCCGCGTAGCGAAC
>CAJYOV010000165.1 GCA_913776405.1 Pseudobdellovibrionaceae bacterium | reverse complement strand
TGGTCCGAGACGGTCAGCGCACGGCGGATCGTTGGCGAAAGGGCGGCGCAAGATTGCGCGGCCGTTAGACTCGAAGAAGCCGGTGCATGTGGTACTGAAGTCTTCGTATGCTGTCGGGGGGATGAGTTTTCTTTCGTACCGAAACCGATTGGCGATCGAGAAGATCGTGCGTGTCAGCGCGCAAAAGTTCGGTGTCGTTGTTCAGGGCTTCGAGAACATGGGAAACCACATTCATCTCATCTTAAAATTCAGAACGCGGGCATTGTTTCAGCGTTTTCTAAAGACAGTTAGCGGGTTGATTGCGCGACAAGTGACGCAAGCGACACGTGGCAAGCCATTCGGCAAACGGTTTTTCGACGAGCTTGCCTTTACCCGGATCGTTCAAGGCGCTCGCGACCTTCGCGGGCTGATCGGGTATCTCTTCAAAAATGAGATTGAACGCGAGTACGGCTCTCAGGCGCGCTCGCAGATCGAAGCCGAGCAGAAGCAAAAACGCTCGAGGCTTCGACGACGACGGACACTCGTCGGCGTTGCGCCGTCAGCGAAAAGATAGGCTTAGCCCGGATAGCGTTGATCGGTGAGTTTGCGCGATGTTGGCCCGCTTGCGTGAAGCTGTTGCACCAAGTGCGCTTAACAACGCATGAGCTTCACTTCGGCCCGAAACAGCAAGCATAAGCCTTCTGCGCCCATCGCCCGCACGCTCAAGCGCGCGAGCGCATCAAGCCGCGCGTTTTAGCGTGCGGGCGATAGTGTAGCGGTTGCGGCCGCCGTGTTTGGATTCGTAGAGGGCTTGGTCGCCGCGTTTCATGAGTTGGTCGATGGTTTCGCCTTCGATAAGTTCGGCGATGCCCATGGAGACGGTGAAGCGGAACTCGTGGCTGCCTTCGATGAAGACTTCTTTGCGGATGCGGGCCATGACCGCTTCGGCGCGCGTTACGGCTTGTTCGAGGTTGTGGCCGCTGAGCACCACGATGAATTCTTCGCCGCCGACACGGGCTACGAAGTCTGACTCTTTCGCGAACGAAGACTGCAGAAGCTTCACGCATTCTTTCAAGATAAAATCGCCGATGTCGTGGCCGTACGTATCGTTAATCTTTTTAAAGAAATCGATGTCGAGAGTAAGCATCGAAACGGGTGTGCCCGACAGCGTGAAGAGCTGGAATTGCTCTTTCATGTGCTCATCGAAACTCTTGCGGTTGTAAGCGCCGGTCAAATGGTCTTGGCGAACAGCTTTATCTGCCTCGACCAATTGCTTTTTCACGACTTCGAGATTTTTCTTAATGCCGCGAACGCGTTTCGAGCGACGCTCTTCTTTGCGGGTCTGCGCAGTCATGTAGACATCGATAAACTGACGTGATTTCTCACGGAGAAGTGCCATCGAGTCAGCCTCTACCGCATCTTTCAAATCTTTGAGAGTCGCATCGAGAACTTTGTCGGCGGCTTTTTCGTTTTCCATGTCGTCGCTCATCTGCTCGACGAAATTCCAAACAATGCCTTTGAAGTCTTCGAACGACTTACGCAAGAAGGCGTACTCCGCCGTTTTGTAACCCATGAAGAACTGGCGGAACCTGAAGAGGGAATCTTCGAGACGTTCTTTGTCGGCTTCCAAAAGCTCTTTGGCAAAAGCGTCGAGAGCTTCACGCACTCGACGAACGGGGTAGTTTTCGACTTCGATCAAATGCTTCGAGTATGTGTCGATTACGTAGAGAAGCGTTGCTCGTTCGTCAGAGAGCTTCATCTTCGAGGCTTTCGATTTCTCTCCATCGCCGCCTTTTGAGCCGGCAAAGTCGTAATCAAGCTGATCGATGAGTTTTTGAATCCACTGTTTCAAAATCGGCCTCCGAAAACGCTGCCTCGCGAGCGAAAACAGCTCGCAGATGATCGAATCTAAATCGGCCATTACGACACCGGTTTTGAGTCCAGTTGGGGTAAAAGTTGTGAGGGCTTTAGGACAAAGGATTTCGGTGACTTAGCTTGAGATTCCGGGCTAATTTAGTTGCGATGAAACGCCAGCTCAGAATCGGCGGCTACTACCGCCATTACAAGAATAAGCCGTACCGCGTACACGGCCTCGTCCGCCACAGCGAAACTCTCGAAAAGATGGTTCATTACGAAGC
>CAJYOV010000164.1 GCA_913776405.1 Pseudobdellovibrionaceae bacterium | reverse complement strand
CCAGCTCCGATGCGGTTTGGACACAGTCCTGGAGCTGCGCCCCGACCAATGACTGGAGCGAAATCGCGATTTGCGCGAGTTCTGCTAGGTTCAGAGGCTGAATCTTCGAGACGGTCTTTTCCATCGTCGGTCAGAGTATTGGCCGAGGGTCCAAAAATAAAGATCAAAGATAATTACTTAAACTTCCCTACTCGGGCGAATTCAGGTGACTACCGATAAAATGGTTATGCGCTTTGAAACGGATCCGCTCTACCTCATCTTCGAACAACATCTCTTTACCGCATTGGTCGAAGAGGAACACATTGATGACTTCATGACTCGAGTCGTAGCCGACTATATGGCTCACTTGAATGTGATGGGTACGGTAATCCCGCAGAGCTTACGCCCGACCCTTGAACAAGATCTTCGCGACGAAGTTCTCGAGATGTTCCGCAAAAAAACTTACGGCCACTACAGCCTCGCGGAATTCAGAAAAGCCAAAGGAGTCGTAACGACGCCTGAAACACCTTTTCCTGTTTTCCAAACGGAAAAAGCGCGCCGCCGCGGACGCGCTTGTTAAACTCTGAAACTTCTTGTTCAGAACTCTAGGTAGACCGATCCCACCTAGAGTCAAAGTTTCGCTTCTTAGTTAAATTTAACACTTAAGCTTTCTTCTTCGCTTTTTCGGCGTCCGCTTTTGCTTTTGCGTCAGCATCCGCTTTCGCTTTTGCATCGGCTTTCACTTTCGCTTCAGCTTTTGCCTTCGCGTCAGCCTTCGCTTGCGTAACCGCAGCCTTGTCGTTCCAAGACTTCGCTTCTGCCAGAATTTTCTGCTTTTCTTTCGCGTCTTTTTCTTTCGCTGCCTTCGCCGCAAGTTCCTTCGCGTAATCCGCCTGCGACTTCGCGACCTGAGCGAGTGTCGCCGTCACAACGATCTCAGGCTCTTGCTGATCTGCTTTCGGCGCTTCAGCCTTCTTGTCATCTGCTTTGGTTTGAGCTTGATCGTCTGCCTTCGGCGCAGTCGATGCACCCGCGTTAGCGTCGGCCGGCTTCACGCCATCCTGAGCCTGACCTTGAGCTTGCGTCTGAGGCTTCACTTCTGCCTTCGTGTCTGTTTCTGTTTTGGTTTCCGAATTCACGTCGCCATTCTGAGTTTCGTCTTTTGTGGTGTCCGAAACCTTCTTCCCGTTACGCGCTTTCAAAGCTTCGCTTACGGACGCCGTTGCTCCCGATGTCGGCTTGCCCAGCTCCGTTGGCGATGACCAGAAGAGATTGAACGTCGCGAGACGGCTCAGTTTTGCTGAGTCCGTTTCTTTCAGTTTTGCATCTTTCATCGGAACTCGGAATTGGAGGTAGGCTTTTGCAGTCGCGGCGATCGCTTTTGTAGGCGCAGCCGTCGTCGCTGAGACCGCTGGCGAATCCTTCGTTATGTCAGCCTGCGACTGAGCGTCGGTTGAACCTTGTGAGGTGTCACCTTCGGCCGATTTCAGCTCGCTCTTTGATTCAAGTTGAGCTTGGCCTGCACCAAGCTGCGCATTTTCCATTGGAACTGCGGCTTGTGTTGCTGTTTGCTCTTCGAGTTTTGAGAGTTCAACGATGAGGTTTGCGCAGTCTTTATGAACACACTGAGCCGTCATCGAATAATGAGCGTCTTCGGTTTTCAGTTCGAGAACCGAGGGGCCGCCGTGAGACACGACGCCTGTCGCAACGATGGCCTCGTCGCGATCTTTCATCAGGATGCTGACGTCGACATCGACCGAGCGTGAGTTCGTTTTAAAGTCTTTCCCGACTTCGCGATTCAAGACGAGATCAGCACCGTCAACGAGCTTCGCGAACGCTAAATTCTTTGCGTCGTAAAGATTCACGTTTCCGTAAGTCTCGCGCAGCGATTTTGCCGCCTGAAGCTCCATCGTTTCCGGTGAGATTTTCGCGCTCTTCTCGTGGCGCGCACATGCGGCAACCAAAGCGAGCGTGCTGATGCTAGCTACCAATGGGAACAAACGAGAAAACTTCATACGCTCTCCTTAGTCGAGCTGATTCGAGGGTCAGTAGAGCAAGGGTGAGACCAGGCGCCAGCGCGAATGGGTTGGTTTTAATGTAAAAAGCCCCTGTCGAACTCGTCGACAGGGGCTCCAATTAGCGCCTTTTTG
>CAJYOV010000163.1 GCA_913776405.1 Pseudobdellovibrionaceae bacterium | reverse complement strand
CACAAGTCTACTGCCAATAATTTAAATTCTCTCTCGAGCGCACCTGACCTGCCCCCATCGGGTCTCAAACGCGCTCTTCGATTTTCCTTCAGGCGATCTTCTCTTAAAGAGGATCGCCTTTTTTGTTTCGAATTGAGACAGGTTTTAAGCTGCTCACTCCTTTGTCCAACGTTTGATCGCCTGTCACACCAAACGCAGGTGCAGACCTCAAATTAGATTTGAAGTCTAATTGAGGAGCTCTCCGCAGGTGCGAAGCTTGAAATGCCTAAGAGTCATGGAGGGTGAGTTCCATGACTCAATTCCAAAAGGCTCTGAAATTTTCCCTCGTTCTAATCGCGCTTCTCGGCTTCTCACAGTTCGCTTCGGCAGCTGAAGCCAGCCAAACGGCTGCGACCCTGGAAGCTTCGGCAGGTTGTAACTGCACGACTTCGCCAGGTTCACACTATACGACGCCGTCTCCGCAAGAGAATCAGGTTGGGTTTCTTGCGACGACGGGCCGTTACTTGAAGCATTTGATTATCGATACCGACGAAATCGGCAAAGCCGCATCGTACGTGAAAGCGAAAGCTCAAGGCTACTGGGGGCGACGCTCGTGCAGTGCGCCTCGCGAAACAGCATCGGTGAGTGCGGGTTCATCCGCGCAACCGAATCTTGCCGGCTGTAGAAAAGTATCGACGGGGAGCATGAGTTTTTATGGCCCAAACATCCCGAAAAAGAATTCGACATTTTCGGGTGCGCCATTCAATCCTTGCAACTTGGGCATCGCGCACAACAATCGAGCGTTGGTCGGTCAAAAAGCGATCGTCAGAGATTTAGAAACAGGAAAGTTCGTTACGACCGTTATCAACGATATTTGTCCGGCGTGTAAGGGCAATGCTCACACGGCGGACCTGACTGAGGGCACGATGCTAAAATTCAGATCGAACCCTTACGAAAATTTGCAGCGCGCCGAACTCTGGGTTTGCGGCAAGGCTTCTTAATCCGCGCTTACTCTTTTGCTGAGAGACCGACGTAGATGAGGCTTCCGCCTTTCATCTTATCGATAACATCTTTCGAGACCGAGCTCGACAGACCGAGGCACCCATAAGTTTTGCCCGGTGCAAAGAGGTCGGTTTCTTTCACATACCACGCAGGGTGAAGAACGATCGCACGTTTACGGACGTTCGAGTTCGTTGTCGACAAGCCGTCGAGGCGCATCGAATAACCGAACTTCGAGCTATCGTAAGACTCTGAGGCGCGGTAGACGCCAAGCGAAGACATATTCGAATCGACGATATTTGAGAACGTCTCAGGGATTCCGTCGCCGTCTTTGTCTGACTTCGATCCGTGCGCGACGTGGTGATCAAGAACCGAGCCCGTTTTCATATCGATCAAGAAAAAGCGGTCTTTACGAGACTTGATCGAGAAGTCGACAACCGCAATGTACTTCTTATTTGGAAAGCGCGATGGATTCGCTTCCCAGTAGAGGAGCGCCTTTCTCAAAAGGTTTCGCGGCACCATTTTCTTTGGATCAAGGTGCTTATACTTTTGGAGGATGTCTCCTGATGTCGTGACGTCGCCCATATCGACAACGAGGTCTTCAAGCGTGCGATCTTCGCTCGGTGCATATTCCGTCTTCGAGAGAACGGCTTCGTCTTGTTCGGTGAAGTTTTCTGCTTGTTGGGACGTAGGCTCCGTTTCTTGAGTGAGAGCTTGGCCACAAGAAGTCATGAGCGGGAGCATGAGAATCGCGAGCATCGATGCTCGGAGTCTTTTAGTCGGCAGCATTTACGGCTACGGTGCTTAATTGGGTGGGAGAACTTTGTCGTCTCCCACGACGAAACTGCCACTCTCGGAGACTCACGCGCAGCCTTCGAGAGTGCGATCTAGACGGGCATTCCGAGGTCTCAGAGCCTCTCGTGCTTTTATTGGCACGTACCGACGCATGTGATCGGCGCATGGATTTGAGCGAGTTTCGCGACGCCAGAGCTGCCGTCCTCGTAATAAACTTTCGCAGTATTGTCCGCGTAGAGTTCTAAGATCTCGCCGCGGTACTTGTCAGAGCTGAAATAAACGAGAACTTTTTGACCAGCTGAGATATTCCCGATTCTGTTGATGGGAGCGTGGATTTGATCGAGCTTCACGACGCCAGAGCTGCCGTCTTCGTAAGAAACTTTCGCCGTGTTATCTGCGTAGAGTTCTAAGATCTCGGCGCGGTATTTGTTAGAGCTGAAATAAACGACAACTTTTTGGCCGGTCGATACGCTTCCGATTTGAGAGATCGGTGCGTGGATTTGATCGAGTTTCACGACACCGGAGCTGCCGTCTTCGTAATAAACTTTCGCCGTGTTATCTGCGTAAAGCTCTAAAATCTCAGCGCGGTATTTGTTATCGCTAAAATAGACAACGACCTTTTGACTTACGCAAAATTGCTCGGCGAGTGCCGATTGCGAAACGACGATTAAAGCGGCAGCCACCAAAAAAGACTTCACTAGCTTCATGCGAAACTCCTATTTGAAAAAACGCTCTCAAGATAGGAGTCGCTGAAGCAATGAAAGTGCCGATTCGTGTGAGGGGCGCTTTCGCGTTTAAATTGAAAACAACGGATGGTGTAACTCTTTAGGCTGACAGGTAGGCTGACAGGTAGGCTCAATTTCGCGTGAGGCGAAGCAGAAGTGGTGATCCCGGCACGACTCGAACGTGCGACCCTCTGCTTAGAAGGCAGATGCTCTATCCAGCTGAGCTACGCACCCTAAAAAGTTGTTGAAAAGTCGGGGCGGCAGGATTCGAACCTGCGACCTCCTGGTCCCAAACCAGGCGCGATGACCGGACTAC
>CAJYOV010000162.1 GCA_913776405.1 Pseudobdellovibrionaceae bacterium | reverse complement strand
GTTCAAACAGGTTCTCTATACCTGACTTTATCCACGATAAAAGATGAGATAAAACAGGCACTTCGATAGTAAATGGCGAGGCTAACACCCCCTACTATTACTTCTAGTTTTTTAATATATAAGAAATAGTAAAGAGAGATCTCAAATTGAGATCAAATCAGGGTCATGAAGAAAGATCGTGAACAGATCTTGGGAAGAGTAAAATTCTCAAGATTAATCTTTGAATTTTAACCCTGTTCAGACCATCTTGGTGCCTCAAAAGTTTCAGGAGAGTTCCGTTATGATGATCGAAGTCGAGAAAAAGGATTTCATGTCCCTTCTCGGGAAAACGCAGAACATCGTTGAGAAGCGCAACACGATGCCGATCCTCGTAAACGTTTTGCTCGAAGCAGGCGAAGGTCGTCTCAAAGTTTTCGCAACTGATCTCGAAGTCAGCCTCACAGACGAGATTCCTGTTCTTCGTGAAAAAGCAGGGCGTGTGGCCGTCAATGCGAAGAACCTCTTCGATATCGTGAAAGAGCTCGGTGAAGCGCCGATCACACTCACGAAAAAAGACAACAACTGGCTTGAAATTCGTCAGAACAAATCGGTGTTCAACATCGTTGGCATTTCGGCTGAAGAGTACCCAGTCTTCCCAAGCTACTCGACAAAAGATTTCTTGAAGCTCGATTCAGCAATGCTCTCAGAGATGATCGAAAAAACGATTTACTCTGTATCGAACGACGAAACTCGCTACCACTTGAACGGCGTTTACTTCGAGAAACAACAAGGCACCGGTAAAGAAGTTTACCGCATGGTCGCAACCGACGGTCACCGCTTGTCGCTCGTCGATCGCCAAGTTGAAGTGAAAGGTTCAGGTTTACCTGCCGCTGGCGTGATCATCCCGCGCAAAGGTCTCTTCGAGATCAAAAAGCTTCTCGATCAAGTCAACGGCGATTGCGAAATGGCTGTCGAAGGTTCGCAATTAATCGTTCGTCACGGCTCGACCGTTTTGATGGTGCGTTTGATCGAAGGTAAATATCCAAATTACCAACAGCTTATTCCACAGAAACTCACAAACCACGCTCTCGTGAATCGCGAGATGCTCTTGGCTTGCTTGAAGCGCGTTTCACTTCTCTCGAACCAGAAGTACAAAGGCGTAACACTTTCGCTTTCATCGGGTCGTCTCGAGATTTCATCAAACAATCCTGAACTCGGTGACGCGAAAGAGGAGCTCGAAATTCGCTACGCGGGTGCCGAGCTTAAAATCGGTTTCAACGCACGCTACATGCTCGACGTTTTGAACAGCTTCGATGATGACGAAGTCGATCTCGAACTTAACGACCAGCTCTCGCCTGGTTTGATTCGTCCGCACAACGATGCAAGCTACACTTGCGTCGTCATGCCAATGCGAATCTGATTCGACCGAGATGTATCTTCAAAGCCTGCAGCTCTGGGATTTTCGAAACTTCGAGAGACTGCAGGTTCAGCTCACACCGCGGCTGAACTTTTTTGTCGGTGAAAACGGCCAAGGTAAAACAAATCTCGTTGAAGCTGTTCATCTCCTCAGTCGCGGAGTTTCGTTCCGCCCTGCGGATCCTGCTAATTTTCTCCGTAAAAATGTTGATAACTCAGGTGATCTCCGTGGATTGAGCTCCGGCTTTGCCGGCGGGCCGATCGACGGCGTGACGGCAGGCTCAGCCGCTGCCTTTCGCGCGCTTCAAAATCCGAAGGCAAAGATCGCGGGCACTTTTGAACATCACGGGCTCGACTTCCTTGTCGAAATGGTTCTAGAGCGAGGGAAAAAGTCGGCCACGATTAATGGCAAACGCGTGAATTCGGCGGGCCTGCTCAAAAGCTTTCCGACGGTGCTGTTTTCGCCAGAGAGTCTTTCAGCAATCAAAGAGGGCCCGGATCAGCGGCGTCAGCTGATCGACGAGATCTTGATTAGCTGCGATCCAAAGCAGGGGCAGCTGCTCAGAGAGCAGTCCCGGGCTCTGCGTTCAAGGAACAGGCTTTTAAAGAACTTGAGCGAGGGCTTAGGCAACCGTCTCGACAACGAAGAAGCGCTCGAGAGCTTAAACAAAATCTACTTCCTGTTGAGTACTCACTTAACGCATGCGCGCATAACATCGCTCAAAGCGATTGAGCCCGCGTTCAAAGACGCGATGAGATTCATTTCAGACGATACCGTTGGGGATATCTCTGTCGATTATGTGATTTCTGATCAATCCGCGATGGATTGGACCGACGAAAAGATCTTTGAAGCACTCCGAAAACGGCATCAAGAATTGATCGTTCAGGAGAAGAGTTACGGCGGCTCGCTGGTCGGTCCGCACAAGCACGACATCAAGTTCTTACTTTCCGGAAATGACTCGCGTTTTTATAGTTCGCAAGGCCAGCAACGCGCCTTGATATTGGCTTTGAAAATTGCACAAATAGTGTATCATCATTCGGTTCACCAAACCTACCCGATGCTCCTCTTGGACGACGTCCTTTCCGAGCTGGATGCGAAGAAGCGGGTTAACTTGATGAAGTTCCTTGAAGGTGTCTCTGCACAGATCCTGATTACGTCCACCGATCTCGCGTGGTCGGATCAATTCGGGTTTGATCGCAACACCATCTTTCAAGTGACTTCCGGCAGAGTCGAACAACGAGGGTCCTAAGTGCAAGATAACGGAAGCAACGACAATCAGACGCCGCAAGACGCGGCTACGGTAGCTAATGCCTCTTCATCGCCGGCCTCTGGCCACGTCGCCAAAGAATACGGCGCCGATTCCATCCAGGTTCTCGAAGGCTTAGAAGCCGTTCGTAAGCGCCCGGGGATGTACATCGGTGACACTGGAGTTCGTGGTTTCCACCACTTGGTTTACGAAATCGTCGATAACTCGGTTGATGAACACTTGGCAGGTCACTGTAAGCGTATCAACGTCACGATCCACGCAGATGAATCGATGACCGTTGAAGACGATGGCCGTGGAATTCCAGTTGCCGCGCACAAAAACGGGAAGTCGGCTCTCGAAGTCGTTATGACCGTTCTTCACGCCGGCGGAAAATTCGACGGCGGCTCGTACAAAGTTTCCGGCGGTCTTCACGGCGTCGGTGCTTCGGTCGTAAACGCGCTCTCCGATCGCACGACGGTCGAAGTTCGTCGCGACGGTTTTGTCTGGAAACAGGCTTACGAGCGCGGCAAACCGCAAGGCTCACTCGAGAAACTCGGTACGACCGACAAAACGGGCACGAAAACAACTTGGCGCCCAGACACGATGATCTTCAAATCT
>CAJYOV010000161.1 GCA_913776405.1 Pseudobdellovibrionaceae bacterium | reverse complement strand
TGACCCGTGCAGTGGGCGGCACGCTCAACCTCATTCGAGAGCTGAGTCGCATCGCGTTCGAATTCGACGACACGATGCCGGTCGACTGGCTCATCAAGCGCACGCAGTTTTTCGCCTACGAACTTCAGTCGGAGCTTGAAGCGACTTCGGCCGATGACGTTTCAGAACGCGATCGACTTGCGCACTTGAACCGCTTCTTTTTTGATTCAAAGCGCTTTCAATGCCTCACGGAAATGGCAAACCACGCGGAACCAAGCGAAGCGTTCCGTCTCTCTCATGTTTTGACTTCGCGCCGTGGGTCGCCTGTCGTTCTCTCACTCCTCTACGCCTTCTTAGCCGAGCGAATCGGTGTGAAACTTGATTTCATCGATTTTAATCCGGCGTGGTTTCTGCGCTGGAGCGATCAAGGGCGCTCTCGCTACATCGATGTTGCGCGAAATGGCGCGACTCTCTCGAGCGATGAATTGATCGACGTCCTTCAATCGCGCTACCAGATGACGACCGATCTTAAAAACGATGCGCTCTTCGAGCCGATCTCGTTTGAACGTTTCATGGTCACTTACGTCTGCGATTTGAAATCGACGCTCCTTAGCACTACGGGTGCAAAACTGCCCTCTGCCGAGAAGCTTCTCTTTCTCCAGAATCTTCTTATCGCGTATCAACCAAGTAACGTGAACCGCCTTGCCGAACGCGCAATTCTCTATCGCCGAGTCGGCCAGTTTAAAAATGCACTTCAAGATTTGAAACGCTATTTCGCGTTTAACGATAAAGAGAAAGCATCACCCGAGCTCACGCAACTTCATGCGGACCTCGTGCGCCTCATCGAAATTCGAGCGGGTCTTCTGCCCGACCATCCCTGATCGCTCCGAACAGTCCTGATCAAAGAAAGCCGCGAAAGCTAAGTCGTTGTTTTCGTTAAATACATATCGAAGCGCGCAGTCTTGCCCTCGAAAGTGTGCGTGGGCTTCGATGTGCCGAGAGCTGGCGCCTTGAGCGGTCGCTTAACGACGACCCGATTTTTTGCCAAGGCCATTGCGGCCACCCAGAGTTCGTTGGCATCTTCATCGCCGTCTAAGAGGCGACGGAACATCTGCATCGTCTTTTTGGGAAGGGCCGACTTCGAGCGGCCTTCTTCCGGATACATCGGATCGAGATAAACGACATCGGGAATGGCGCTTGCGACACTGATGTCAGTCGATTCTTTCAAGCTCGCAAGCTCTCTTAAGATCGCGCGTGAGTCGCCATTTTCAAAACTGAGTCGATTCGCGATGGCACTCAATTGCGAGTCGCCCTTTTGACGAAGGCGTTTCATTCCATCTTCGAGAAGTTGAAAGATAAACGGCGATCGTTCAACCGAACGAACACGGCAGCCAAGGGCTGACATGATAAGCGCGTCTGTACCGAGACCCGCAGTCGCGTCGAAGATGAATGGCGCTGTTTCAGGATTTACGGATTTGAGGCCGAGAGCTTTCCCGAGCGGTTGACCTTTTGAAATCCCATGACGAAGTCGGTGAAGAAGAGCACCAGATGAAAAATCGACTTCGAGTGGCGTTAGCGATTCATCCGTTAAATCGCGAAGGACTAGACGCGACTCACCGTCTTCGGTGTCGACGGTCTCGAGTTTAAAGCCTCTCTCTTCGAGAGTCTTCATCCCTGCTTCATCCAGATGAAAGAGCCCACCATCGCGATGGTTGTGAGCCACGAGAGACGAACGGCTTCGACGCGAAGGCCGACCAAGTCAGACGACAGCGGTGAAGCGAGGCCCTTCACCCGGCGGCTGACAGGAATGAGAACGAGAAGCTGCACCAACAGAAGCGGAAGAAGTTTTATGTTTCGTTCGAGAAGGAAAACTTCGGCTGCCGCAAACGCGATGCAAAGGCCCGAGACAAAAAGATAGAACGTCTTACTCGCTTCAAAGCCCGTACGTGTTGCCCACGTGCGTGCGCCAGCTTGAGAGTCGACCATGATATTTTCAAAGTTGGCCGAGTGAAAATAAAGAAGCGCAATTGCACCGAACACGCAGCCGATCACAAATTCATTGAGCCCAGCGAAACCTAAAACGGCCCAAGAGAAACCGACCGTGAGGAGCGGCCCCGTGAGACCGAACGCTAGCACCTCGGCGAAGCCCCGACGTTTCAAGCGTAAACGTTGAAATGCAAACTCGAGCGCAACGACAAGTGCGAGAAGTGCTAGCAACAGCGCAGGCGAGTTCACGATCGCAGGAATTCCACTAAGTGCCGCGAGCCCCGTGAGACCAAGTGCGGCTTGTCGCACTTTCTTTGCGCGAACCCAGCCATTTTGAATGGCTCGGCTACCGCCCTTGGGTCTTACGCGGTCTTGCCCCTTCATGTGATCGCCGTAGTCGTTGAAGAGATTCACCGCCATTTGGAAGCAGAGAATCCCGAACACGCAAGCGAGTACGAGAAACACATTGAAGTACTGGTGAATCGAGATCGCGCGAGCCATGACAACAGCCATCGGCCCTAGCGAGAAGATGAGAGTCGCTGGTCGAATCAACGCCCGACAGACAGTCAGGAACGACGGTGTCTGAACGTCTTCGTTTTTGACGACTGCGAAGGTCACCTCTTCTGATTGGGTGCCGACGTTGAGTGAGCGAAGTGGGACCGCGATTTCCGTAGACGAGAACGAACCGTCAAGATACGCCGTGAACTCGGCATCTCGCTGGGAGAGTGTCTTTAGTTTCTTAGGGACCTCAGGATCAATCACTTCTTCCGCCAGTAGAGGGGCTTCGAAAGCGGCAGAAGCTGATCGACGATGGGCTTTTGCGATTCGGGCAAGAGTGCGCGTAGACGCTCAAGCTGATGATCGTAGAGCTCGATGAGCGCGATATTCATGCGATCAAACGCCTGAAGGCGCGACTCAAAATGCGATTCGGTTACGATCGACTTCAACTCACCTAGGGATTGCGCTTTGAGCGCTCTCTGACGCTGTTCTTCAGGGAGGTCGCGCGTGAGAAAGACGCCGAACGAATTTAAGTACCCCGATTTCAAATCACCGAGGACAGCTTTGTTTTCATAATTGCGAACGTCGAAATCGAGAAGGTCATCTGAGCGTTGGAATAAGAGCCCGAGCAACGTGCCGCACTCTTCTAAAAGAGTGTGGATGTCGCGGTCGTAAATTTCAGCCGCAACGAATGGGCCCTGTAAGCACCATTTGAAAAGCGAGCCTGTCTTCAAATTATGAACGCGATCAAGTTGATCAAGCGTGATGTCGAAATCGCGAACGAGTGAGTCTTGGATCCACTCGCCTTCAAGCAAATCTGAGATTGCCTGAGCTGTCAGTTGGATCAAACGCACATTTCCATGGCTGCCGAGATTGACCATCACGCGCGCAAGAAGGTAGTCGCCAGCCAACACCGCATACTCAGGCGTATACTTCGTCCAAGCGGCTGGCTTATTACGACGCAGTTGCGAGCGATCGATCAAGTCATCGTGTAAGAGAGATGCGTTGTGAATGAATTCAATTGTCTGACACAAGAGTTGAATCAAACGGTCATCGAGATTCAGGGGCTCAGAGACCTTCGTCACGAGAACAGAACGGAAGCCTTTACCGCCTGTGAACAGGTCGTCGTAAAGGTTATTGAGCTTCGGCAAATAGGCCGGAAAGTCTCGTGAATCAAAGATCTTAACACTCTTCATGAGGGTCTTTTTGTCTGGCACTCGGCGCTTGATGTCAAGGCTCAGTCGGCCTTACGATTGCGGGCAATGAGATTCCTGAAAGACTTGATCAATTTTGTTCGAAGCGTCGCCAACGACGAGCGCATTCCTGAGCGCGACAAGAAGGTTTTGCTCGCACTTGTTGCGCTGATTCTTTCACCATTCGACATAATTCCCGATTGGATTCCGCTACTTGGCGTAATTGACGACGTCATTCTGATCTCGATTGTGCTCGATTACTTCTTCAACGTCCTCGATCAGGCCATTTTGCTCAGCCACTACCCTTGGGGCATGAAGAGCTTCGTTACCGTCAGGCGTGTCGCGAAGGCTGTCGCGTTTCTCACACCCCGATTTATCAAAGAACGCATCTGGAAATACGAACCTTCAATTTACGGCGGTCGCTAATGGCTCAAGGCGCTTACACTCAAAGTTTCGTTCCAAAATTTCACGACGCCGATCCGGCGGGAATCATGTTCTTCGGGAACGTATACGCAAAGGCGCACGGCACCTATGAAACTTTCGTTGAACATTTGGGCTTCACTTGGAAAGAGTGGTTCGCAAACGAAACGTGGGCCGTGCCGATTCGTCACAGCGAGTGCGAACACCTCGCACCGATCTTTCCGGGCCAGAGTTACGATGTCGAATGTCGCCTCGAAAAAATCGGGACATCCTCATTCACGATGAAATACGTGTTCACGAGCTCAAAGGCGACGCACGCCGAAGTCACGATCGTGCATGCTTTCGTTGATTTGAAGAAAAAGGCCAAGTGCGAGATGCCGTCAGTCGTTCGCGAGCGCCTTGAGGCCTACCAACTGAAGTGCGGCTCCGCGAAGTAATTTGCCAAGTGCCGAGCGTGGAATGGTGTCGACCAACTCGAGACGCCGGATACGCTCAAACGGCACAACGCAGGCATTAAACGCTTCAACAAGCTTTTCAACACTCGCTTCAGAGTTTCGGGTTGCGAGCAAAACAATCATCGCGCCGAGCCGATCGTCTTGGGCTGCGAGAACCACCGCATCGCCCTGAAAGCCGAGTTCTAACTTTAAGCGCTCAAGCGTCTCTTCGAGCTTGGAGACCAACACACCTTCGCCGCCGATTTTTACGAAATCAGCTTCGCGCCCGTCGATGACAAGAATGTTCCCATTCTCAACGTGACCTCGATCTTCAGACACGAACCAATCACCTCGCTTCGGATCATAAAGTTCCGCGCCACGGTCGGTAAAAACAATCTGTGCCGAAAGTAACGAGCCTGCACGAACCGCGAGGCGCCCCGTTTCTGTCGATTTTGCCGTCGCATGTGAAAGAAGAACGAGGCGTGGATCCTCTGGTGTAAGCGCCGTTGCGATTTGCGAACACGTTTCGGTCATGCCGTAGCTTGCGAGACATGGCCAGCCGAGCGCGTTTGCTCGTTCTCTGAGCGAGGTTTCGAGACGGCCACCGCCGACAATCACCGCACGAACGGATTCAGGAGCCCGAGCATTCACTTGAACAAGATCGAAAACTTGGGTCGGCACAAGCGAGATCAAAGTTGCTTCCGCTTCTTCAACTTGCTTCACGAAACCGTGTGCATCCCATTTCGGCAGGCGGTCCTCGAAGACTTTCGCGCCAGACAAGTGAGCACGGATCAAAATGCCAAGACCGCCCACATGGAAATCAGGGAGACTCTTCATCCAGACGTCGTGCGGGCCCGATTGAAAGCGCTCGTTGACAGCTCGTGCGCTCGTCTCAAGAGCTTCGCGTGAAAGAAGGATGAGTTTGCCGAGACTTGTACCTGTCGAGCCCGAGGTTGCGATCCCCACATGATTTGAATACGAGGGCTCGACTAAGCGTGCCCACGCTTCCTCAAAAACGAGGCGCTGATCGGCTGGCAAGCGCGGGTTCAGAAGGAGTTGGTTGCGATGAAATGACAGATCCGGCTTCACGACGTCTGCCCTGCAGACGCCGCTTTCAGCAAGACTTGCCATGGTTCGGCCTCAAGTAAGCCGCCAAAGCCAAACCCGGATTGCTCGAGGCCTGGCAAAAGTTGCGGCCCTTCGATCTTCAGTTCACCCGAGTAGGCCGTTGATTCATACGCCGTCTGCGAAAGCAGGCCGCAAACACCGACGTCGCGAGATTGCGCTAAGCGCGCAGCCTCAAAGGCTGCACCCATTTGGCCAAGCGGATGATCGAGATAACTTGTGACAACGACCTTGTGGGCGCTCGCTTTCGCGGACTCGATCGATTGCCGAGCGGGCTTTAGAACTAGACCTGAAACAGCGGCATCGGCGCCCAAAGGCCTCTCTGAATTTCCGTCGCGAAGTAACGATTCGGATTCGAGATCGCAATACAGATCGACACCTGTTTGGGCCCTCACCTGAGCCCAAGCTGCGGATTCAAAAGGCGTCGGATCTTCACAGAAGTCGATTCGAGCGCGAGTGCTTGGCTCAAGGCTCAACAGCCACTCGATCGCGACCTTCTCAACAAGACTCGAATTGAAATCGAGTCGAACTTTTAGCTGAGACTTGGGTTGTGCTTTCTGGTGCGCGTTCAAAGCAGTCTCAAGTGCTTCGCGCTCGCGCGCAAGATTTCGACCTGCTTTGGCTTTGAAAATTGAAAAACCTTGGCTCTCGATTTCAGCGAGTGTTGTCTCAGTCAGCTCCGAGAGATCGGTGAAAAGAAAATGACTCGTAGGAATCTGCAGGCCGTCAAAGACGCTGACACCTCGCGAGCGCGCTTCAGAGTCGATTCGTGCAAGCTCGCACGACCTTTGAGAGAGTCGTGAAAACTTCGATTCCGAAAGTGTCTTTAACTGCGTTTCGAGATCTTGATCACCGAGCTCCGTCCAAGGATGGAGATCCGCGTAGCCGATCGCGCCCGATTGAAATTCAAACTTAAGAAGTGAGCCGTGCCGTGGCTTCTTGGGCAAACTCATCGGCGAAGCCGTGGTGTGAGCACCAAGAGCCGCACGCGGACTCAGCGAATATGGAGAAAACCAAATTCGCCGAACGTCGCTCACACACGACCCGCTTTCATCCAAAGACCGATTGCCAGCATGAGACCAAAAACAAGCTGGAGAGCCGCAGACATCGCGAGAAATTTATTGAAGATCGGCCCAGGCTCATGCGTTGAAACGCCGCGAACCACTCGGTGCGCGAAAGCGAAAGCGAGAATCGGCAAGATCGCTGCCGAAACCCAACCCTCTTTCCACCAAAAGATACCGAGAAGAAAAGGAGCGAGCGCCATGAAAGCGATCTCGAAACGAGCAAACGTCACGCCGAAACGAACGGCCAACGTCTTTTTGCCAACGAGAGCGTCTTGAGGTGCGTCGCGAAGGTTGTTGATCGCAATCAAGACTGTCGCAAGCATACCGACTTGCAAGCCTGCGACCGCGGACTTCATATCGATAAACGTCGTATGCAAATAAAACGTCGTCATCACAGCGATGAGACCGAAGAAGACGATCACGAACAGATCACCCAAACCTTTGTACGCGAGCGGGAACGGCCCACCAGTGTAGCCGTACGCGAGCGCGATCGAGATGAGACCTACGATGATGATCGGAACGCCGCCTTGGAGCACCAGCGGTACACCCAAGATGAAAGCGCAGAGAAAACAAAAGTAAGCGCCTTTCATGACTTGTTTCGAAGTCATGAGACCGCTTTGAGTAACACGCTGAGGCCCGGTACGTGTTTCAGTGTCTGCGCCCTTTTTGAAATCGATCGCGTCGTTGACGAGGTTCGTACCGATCTGAATGAAGATTGCGCTGGTGACTGCAAAAAGAGAAATCCACCAAATGACAGGAAAACCTGAGCCGTGTACGAGGCCAGTTGCGACAACGACAGGCACAATCGAAGCGACAATTGTTTTCGGGCGTAGAGCTAAGATCCAAGACTTCAAGGGTGCTGCCACGACAGAATCTCTCCTAAGACTCTATCGATACCAGCGGCTCAGAAACTTCGCAACAAGACTGCGGAAGTCTTGAGGGGCGTCCCACGGCACACGGTGACCTGCTCCGTCGATAACGTGATGTTCGCGGTCGCCCCAAGCTGGCGACTGCAGAAGCGCGCTTGCGAGCGCCGTGAACTTCGCGTCGGCCTGACCGGTGATGAACAATAGAGGCAGCTCAAGTTCTTTTAAAGCAGCCTCTAAATCTTGCTGAAACCCGAGCGACCAAAGCTCGAGAGACTCAGCAAGTAGCTCGCGATCGAAGTCTGATTCATCGCGAGCGAGAACAATCGCGTCACTCGCCAAGTTTTGCGGCTGCGTGAAAACGTTTTGCGAATTCCACTCTGACATCAGAGCAGACCACTCTGTTCTGCGGAATTTATCTGCCCACAGCTGATCCGCGGCGAGACGAGCCTCTCTTTCAGCCGCCGACTTGAGCCCAGGGTTGGTTGACACTAAGATCGCGCCCTCAAAAAGGTCAGGGCGAAGTTTGAGAGCGTGAAGTGCGAGACGTCCACCAAGCGAGTAACCTAAGAGGATCTTTGTGCCAGAAAGCGCACCGACTCGCTCGGTAAAGTCGCGCGCCCAAGTATCGAAGTCGCCAAGCTGCGACCAAAGATTTTCAGTTTGAACGGACCATGATTCAGGCGCAAGTGGCGCAAGTTTGGACCAATCCGATGCGAGGCCCAAGAAACCATGAAGACAAATCAGGTGATGATCAGAGTGATTTGAAGAGTTCATCGTAGCGATTCCAGAATCGGCTCGTTGCCTCGTTGTCGGGAACGAGTTCGATCATGACTTGCGCACCACCCGACCAATTGTGCGGCACCTCGGTCCATTTTTCATAATCCCAACGCCACTGCTTCGCCCAAGGTGCGAAGTCGAAATCATGGCGGTTCTCGAAAAGTGCGTTGTTGAAGATGCGGTTGAAGATCTTGCCGCCGCCGTTATTCAAAATGACGAGGCGGATCTGACCGCAGTTTTTCTGAGTCAGTGCCCACGGCCCAGCGAGATCGTACATCGCCGTGAGATCACCCATGAGCGCCCAGTTCTCACCTTCTTCGCGACAAAGGCCCAAGAACGTCGAAAGCTGACCATCGATCCCGTTCACGCCGCGATTGGCTTCAACCGTGTGATTCTTCTCGTAGGTGGCTGCAAGATCCCATTCACGAATCGGAAGAGAGTTGCCAACATAGGCAAGCGAACCTTCCGCCATCAACGTCGTTAAAGCATGAACGAGCGCGGGCTCACTTTTCGGTTCTTCACGCAAGAGCTGCTCGAGTCGTTCCGTGAGGGCACGATCTTGTGTGAGGAGCGACAGTGATGTGCCCGGCACACGAAAGTTCTGCGAGTTTTGCATGAACGTCATGAGTGTCGAAGACAACTCGCAACAGAGAAACTCACCGCGACTCAAACCCGCAAACGGTAGCGGCGCTAGAGAAAACGTCTCGACGTCATTCGCGGGGTCTTCGAGATCGCGCCACACACGCGCAGTTGGAATCCCACCTAGGCGAAGCACGCGTTTGATGCCGAATTCTTTCAACGCTTTCGGCAAAATTTTGTCGCCAGACCGCAGTGCGATCATGGCGAGCGACGGGTCTTCACGCAAGCCGGATGTCGCTTCGAGATAAGTCGGTGCACCCAGTTCTCGTAAGAAGGTCGCAACACTCGCGCGTTCGCGATCCGATTCTAAAGTGCCAACGAGAACCATCAAATCGCCAGGCGCTTTCATGAAGCGCGCAAGCCTGACGCTCGCCCACTCGGCACTCGCAGTCGCTGCGCACGAAGAGGCGCCAACAAAGGTCTCTGATTCAGCTGGGGTCAATGTGTAGTCTTCGAGCTGTGAATCGATAAGAGGTTCGTCGAAGCAGATGTTGAGATGAACGGGCGCGCGCTTTTGCCACTGAGATAAGTCGAAGTCTGCGCCTGATTCGAGATCAAATTCGGCTGCGATGAACTTCGAGTACAAACCCGTTTGATCGATCGCCTGCGGTGCGCCCGTACCGCGAAGCCTTCGCGGTCGATCCGCCGTTACAAGAATGAGTGGTACGCCTGTGTGAAACGCTTCGATCGTTGCCGGTAAAAGCTCAGCCGCAGCCGTTCCGGATGTCGTGATCACCGCAACCGGGCGCCCAGACTTTCTTGCAAGACCGAGTGCGAAGAACGACGCCGAACGCTCTTCGAAGAACGAGTAGGCTCTTATGCCTTTCGCACGATCCAGCGCCATGACGAGTGGGCTGTTGCGCGCCCCTGCGCAGAAGACGATTTCTTCGACGCCGAGACCACTGAGGTCCGTCAGAATTTTTTTCGACCACTCGATGTTCATACGACTGCTTTCAGAGACCCAGGATTTTACGAACGGAGTCGCGCTTTAATTTTAGCTCGGCCCATTCGCGATCAACTTGGCTTTCAGGAACGATGCCGCATCCTGAGCCGAGTTGGAAGCGAGATCCGCGCCACTGCACATTGCGTATACCAACGAGGCACTCACGGATGACTTCGCCACCCAATTGAATCGAAACGCCAAACGGAGCACCAAAGCGACCACGCAAGTCAACTTCGTCCCAGTTTTTGAGGTAACTAACGCCCAACGAGCGTGGCGCGAGACCCAGCGCAGGCGTTGGGTGAAGGGCCTTTGCGAGCGTCCCAAAGACGTTCTGATGTTCGCTTCCGAAGTTCGATTTGAGTGTGACCGAGATCGACGTTTTCAAATGAAAAAGAGTGGGGAGTTCGACCGTCGTTGTTGCGCCTACTCGAACCTCGCCAAAATTTGACAAGACACTGCGGATATCGTCGATCACGAGCTGGTGCTCATGGCGCTCTTTAGGGTCTTTGATGAGTGCTTCAGCGCCAGAGCCATTCGACTCTTTCTTACGTGTACCGGCGAGGGCCATCGTCGAAAGAGTTTCACCGGTTTGAAGAAAGAGAGCCTCAGGCGTTGCGCCGACAAGACCTTCCGCGCCTTGAGACGACGTGCCCCAGAAGCCATACGGAGTAAGGGTTTGCGGAATTTTAGACAGAGCGCGAAGGGAAGACCCGATAAACCCCGGCGAAGCTTCCAACTCAGCGGTTGCGTGAACGACCGGTACGGCTTTCTGCAACCCCTCGTTTTTGCACGCGTTTTGGATTTTCATGAACTGTTTTTGGAAACCGTCTTCAGAGGGCTCCGACCAGCGGAAGTCTTTGACTTCCGTAGTCAATTTCGGAAGAACATGGGTGGCGAAAAACTCTCGGTTTACGAGGGCAAACTGCGATGGGATGAACCAGGGCGATTTGTCTTCGAGGTAGAAATCGGGAGCATAAACCGAGCAAGATCTTTCAACACCGTTTGCGGAATCTTGGCTCTTCTTCAGCTCACCCCAACCGATCGCGTAACGGCCGTCGCTGAGTCCGAAGATAAAACCTGAGCGCAGGAACTCCGCCGCATCGGTTTCGGAAAACGCATGGTTCGTCAAGAGCCCCTCCTTCTGAACTCGATACCGGATTCGTGCTATAAAACGAAGGATGAATTCGATGAATTCGAAAAACACAACACGACCGGTCACACGGCCCGTTCAAATGACCTTCACCGACTCAAAAGGCGTCGCTCGCACGCACGTCATTGGCTCGGGCAATCTCACAATCATGGCTGGCCCTTGCTCGATCGAATCGAAAGAGCACTTGCTTGAAGTCGGCACTGAAGTCAAAAAAGCCGGCGCAACGTTTCTTCGTGGCGGCATTTATAAAATGCGCACGAGCCCCGATGCGTTTCAAGGCTTGGGTCTCAACGCTCTCTCGTTCATAAAGGACGTCAAACGCGATCTCGGCATGCCAATTGTCTCTGAGATCACGGACCCGCGTCAGCTTGGCGATTTCGTCGAGGCTGTCGACATGTTTCAAGTCGGCTCGCGCAACATGTACAACTACGAGCTTTTGAAAGAACTCGGCCAAACTCAAACGCCCGTTCTTCTGAAGCGCGCGTTTGCTGCGACAGTCGACGAATGGATCAAAGCCGCTGACTACGTCATCAAGGGCGGAAACGAAAACGTTCTTCTCTGTGAACGCGGCATCCGCACGTTTGAACCAACAACACGCAACACTCTTGATTTAAACTCGGTCGCTTACTTGAAGGCGCACACATCGTTCCCGGTCGTTGTCGACCCTTCGCACGGAACAGGCCGCCCTGAATTGATTCTTCCAATGTCGCTTGCGGGCGTCGCTGCTGGCGCAGATGCCATCATCGTCGAAGTGCATCCGCGACCGAAAGAAGCTCTCTCTGACGGTCATCAGGCGCTGACGTATCCGCAATTCCAAACTATCGTCGAACAAGTCACGAAAGTGGCTCACGCTCTCGGCCGCCAAGTGGAGACTCCGTAACGTGACTCAACAAGCTCAACCTGTCGCTGGTAAACCGAAAGCCGAACAAGTTCGCGCGATGTTCAACGAGATCGCAGAAAACTACGATCTCGCAAACACAGTCATGTCTGCGGGCATTCACCCCCCGTTTGTCTTCAATTCTATTTACGGACGCGACGGCGAATTACCTCTCGAACAATAAAGCAG
>CAJYOV010000160.1 GCA_913776405.1 Pseudobdellovibrionaceae bacterium | reverse complement strand
GCCGACTGAGTGGTACGTGCAAAAGGGTCAACACCGTTACGGACCATTTGCTCATTCGGGCGTGATCCGAGCGCTTCAAGAAAAAACAGTTTACGAATTCGACCTCTGCTGGAAGGCGGGGATGTCGGAGTGGGTTCGAATCGCTCAGTGCCCGGATTTCTCACCAGAGAAAATTCGTGAGCTCAGCTCGCAGCCTAAAACGGCGCAAGGCATTTTCACTCAGCGCCAACACGTTCGTATCCCATTCGAGAGCGAAGTTCTCGTTCATGACAACCGCTCGGTGTGGTTGGGTCGCGCCTTCGAAGGCAGCGCCGGTGGTTCAGGCCTCGTGATCGAAAACGCGACACTCGTTCCTGGCCAAACGGTTCTTCTTCATTTCGCTGAACGCGAGGATCTTCCGGCCTTCAACGCGCTTTGCGAAATCGTGAGCAAGAAATACGTCGAAGATGTTCGTGATGCGAAGTCACCTGTTTCATACAGCGTGCGCTTCGTAAAGCTCGACGCGCAAGCGGAGTCGCGCGTGAAGCGCTACTTCACTAACGCTGAAGCCGCCTAAGCCGCTGAAGCGGCTAGAAAATCGAAAATCGTAAATAGAAGTTTAGAAGTTTAGAAGTTCGAGAATTTAAAAAACGGTACGTAACAAGGGGACTAGGTAATGGACGCACTAATGAAATTCGCAGTAGATAACTACCTCATCGACGCCGCGATCGGCGCTATGGGTTTGTTCGTTGTTGCTCTTATTTTTGAGCGCACGAAAGCACTTTACTTCACATACTCGATCAAAGCTGACGAGTTCATGTCGAAGATCATGAAAATGGTTGAAGACGATAAAATCGAAGAAGCGATCACTTACTGTGGCGCTAACGAGAAGAAGCCGCTTGCACATGTAATCAAGCGCATCCTCGAGCGTTCGGACCGTGACGATCAAGCGATCGAGGCGTCACTCGATATCGCAGCAGGCGAAGTTGCTCCGGGTCTTTCGCGTAACCTCACTTACATCGCGATGGCATCGAACGTTGTAACCCTCATCGGTCTCTTGGGTACAGTCGTCGGTCTTATCATGTCGTTCAAAGCCGTTTCCTTCGCCGATCCAGCTCAAAAGCAAACGCTGCTCGCTGACGGTATCTCGCTTGCGATGCATGCGACGGCAATGGGTCTCTTGGTTGCGATCCCTGCGATGGTTGCTTACTCGTTCCTTCACTCGAAGCAAGGTCGTCTCTTCTCTGAGATCGATCGTTCGTCGGGCAAACTCATCGACCAACTCAAATCTCGCGATTTGAAGGCGTTCGATGGCGCTTACCCTTCGCAAGTAAAAGAAAAGAAAACTCAAACTGCAAAAGCAGTTTAATTCGCACTGCCCCGGGTCAGCACGTAGTTTAACAAATGCGTGAGCTCGCTAGCGAACGCTCCGAAGGCAGAGCCGAAGGAATTTGACACTATGAGAAGAAGTTTCGGTTCGCGCGTAGATGACGCGACATTCGAACTCAACCTGGCACCGATGCTCGACATTATCGTGTCGATCGTACCGATGCTCTTGATGAGTGTTGCGTTTGTCCACATCACGGTTGTCGACACGCCGGTCCCCCAAGCCGTAGAAAAGGCGATGGCAGCCGCGGATGAAAAGAAAGACCAGGTTCAGATCCTCCTCGCGGTTTCGAAAGAAACTGGCTACCGGTTCACGATCAGTGAAAAGGGTGAAACTCGAGACATCAACATCGCGCTGAAAGGCAAAGACCTCGATCTCGACGGTCTCCATGCGGAGTCGGTGAACCTCAAGAAAAAATATCCAGACGTTTTTAAGGTGGAGTTGAATCCAGCTGAGAACGTTCCACTCAACGAGATCGTCGCTACAATGGACCAAGTTCGCACGGTCGGTCCAAAAGAAGCGAAAGTCGTTTTCAACGACGTCGATACGGGTAAGCCGGTCGAAACGAATCTCGTCTTCCCGGACGTTGTCTTCGGCAACGTGAACGGTGGTTGATCATGGCAAGACGCGGTTTCAAAAAATACATGGATAAGCGCTCTCCTGCGACCTTCAAGATTCAGGTCACGTCGATGGTTGACATGTTTGTCATCCTCCTCGTGTTCCTCTTGAAGAGCTACTCGACGAGCCCTGTACAGTTAACTCCAAGCGACAAAATGACTCTTCCGGCTTCAACGAGCACGAAAGATCCAGTCGATGTTTTGAAACTGATGGTTTCAAAAGACGCGATCTACGTTGAAGACAAAAAGGTCATGGATTTGAAGGGCGGAATCGTCGACATGAAAGATGTCGACGCAAACGACACTCAATTCCTCCGCACGCTCTACACAGAGCTCGATCAACAAGCTGGTAAATCGCGCACGATCGCTTCGAAGAACGAAGAGGTTGAGTTCGACGGCAAAGTGATCTTGCAAGCGGATCGTTCGCTCCCTTACGAACTTCTCAAAAAGGTGATGTACACGTCTATGATGGCCGGTTATTCGGACGTCAAGATCGCGGTACTCTCGAAGGATTAAGCTAATGGGAATGCCAGAACTTTTCCTCGAGCATAGACAAGGTCGGAGACAGAAGCGTTTGCGCGTGACCGGCAATCGCTCGATGTTCCTGATCGGGTCGTCAGCAGAGGCGGACTTGCGTATCGCCGGCACGGACATCCAAGGATGCCACGCTGTTTTACGCCGCCGTGAAAATAAATGGGTTCTTTGCGATGTCAGCGGTACGGAGTCTTTGAAAGTCGACGGCAAGTCGGTTTCAGAGTGTGTCGTAGACGAATTGACAAAAGTTGAAATCGGCTCGCACCGTTTGCAACTCTTCTCTCGCGATCGCGAAGAGACGATGTTCAACGAGGGCGAAGCTCAAGGCCAGCTCGAACACCACCAGATCGTCGTTCGCTCGCGTTCGGGTCGTATTATCGAAACGACTGTTTTGAAAGCGACTGAGCCGTACATCTGGCACGACGGTGTAACGAAAACGAAGATGGCTGCGCCAACTTCGGGTGCTTGGGTTCGCACGCAAGTCGGCAATCGCACGATTCAACAACGTTTGGTTACGGCTCAAGAAATCGCGGGCGCTGAAAAG
>CAJYOV010000159.1 GCA_913776405.1 Pseudobdellovibrionaceae bacterium | reverse complement strand
CACGAAAATCGTTCTAGCCTCTCTCGTAGGTTCGATCATTCTCGCTCTCGGGGTTCTTTTCTTCTACAGCTCAAGAAAGATGAAAGAATTCAAAGACCAGTTCTCGCTTTTAGCGGCAGCGATCTCCGAATCCGGTGGCGGTCGAGGTAGCTCACAAGCTGCTCTTGCTGCGCCACAAGCGATCACGGTTTCCGCCGCGCAGTCTTCGGACCGAGTGTTCGAGCGCCTTCCACAAGCAGCGCTGAACGAGCTTTTCTCGGATTGCTACTGGTGCGAGAACGATGCCTACGCTCACTGGCTCTGGAAACAGCTTTCGCCGTCTCAGCGCACAGACTCGTTCGCGCAACTTCCATTCATGCGTGATTATTCAGCGCACTTTGTTCAAGGCGCATCGAAGGAAATGGGCTTCCATGAACATCCGTTCTATCTAAACCCCGTTTCAACTGCTCAACTTTCGATGGCTGATGTGAATCAAGCTCTCGCGAAAGACTTGTCATTGTGGTCGCGCTTGTCACCGATGCGCCAGGCTGCAACCGCTATCGGTCTAGAGAAGAAGCTTCAAGCTCTCGAAATCAAGGCGCCTTCTGCAGTTGATTCAGCGGCTGATTTCAAAGCTCTTCCCGCGAGCCCTGCGAGAAAATTTAGCGCGTCTGTGTCTCTGGGCGATCTTTCGATCGAAGACGAAGCGCTCCTCTTCCGGAGCCCAGAACTCGCACCAGCACCACTTCGTAAACAGCTTCGGTCTCTCGTCTGGCTCGCTCATCGTGACGATGAGACAATTCGAAAGGTTCTCGCGCGCTTCGATGCTCGGAGTTTGGCTTCCGTGTGGGTCGGCCCTGATGAGGTGTTGAAACGACTTGAACAGCAGATCCCTGAAAAGAAACTCAAGCTTCTTGCGAACTACCGCCAGAAGGACTCTCCCTCACGTCAGTCTCCGACATTTGACGCTCTGGTAGAAGAAGGTCTGCGAGATGAAGCTGCTTAGTTTTCTAATCGCCCTTCTCATTTCATCCTCGGCTTATGCTGAGGGTCTTGAATTGAAAGCCGACGACGACGAACAAAAAAGCGCTGTCACAGTGTCTTTCGAGAGCGCGCAGTTCGCTCTGCCTGGCGGTTCAATCACCGGCATGGGCGGAAAGATCGAATACACACGTTATGTAACACCTAGAATTTCGATCGACCCATTCTTCGCGATGGCGTTCGGTACAACGGGCGGTGTTTCGTCAACGTTCACGGGCTTTGGTGGCTACGTAAATTACACGCTTGTCGGCGACTGCTGTACGACGAAGCGTTTGGTCTCAATCGAAGGCCGAAGCCTCGTCTCTGACGAAAAGCCGCGGACTCAGCTTCTCCGAGTCGGCGTTGGTTTTGATCAGGTGTTTTTAAACGGCGACAAAGCGGTGTACCCCGCATCTGGGATTGGCGCTGGCGCAAGCTACGACTTCTCGCTTTTTGGCCGCGGCCTGCGACTCGCTGCCCGCACATCCTTCATGACAGCAAACCAACAATCGATCCAGGCTGTCTTCGTAAGCGCTGGCCTTCTCTTCCCCTTTTAACTTCGAAACAAAAAAGCCCAGACGTCCCCGCCTGAGCTTCTTCATTGGGCCTTAGCCGAAACCAATTCTAATTTCCCTTCAAAGCGCCGTCGGGAGCGAGCTCACGACGTTCCCGCGGAGCGGGAACAATCGTTACTGAAGGCCGCCGCGAAGTGCAGTTTGGAGTGCTTTCGCTACTTCTTCAGCTTGTGAAGATGAGAGGTCCGCGTTTTTCTCGAGGTCGTTCAACCACGCGCCTTTTGCGTCGCGTGAACCGATGAACTCAACAACTGCCGACGAATTTTCTGGATCGATACCGACCATCGCGAGGTAGTTGTTCGACTTATCCAAATTGTCTTTCATCGCTGCGATACGAGCGACTTCTGCTTTGAACTTCTTCGCGCTTGCGAAGTTCGGTGACTTCACGAGGTTCACGAGAACGCGGTCAGTTGCCTTCGTGTTGCCTTCAACGACTTCTGGCGCGCAGTTAACTGTTGTCTCACCGTAGTAAGAACCGCCAGCGCAGCCGTAGAGACCGCAGTAGCCTGTTGGGTATGGATAAGGAACTGGGCGATAGATCACAGTGCCGCCGCGGTGTGGGTAACCACCGCGCGATGGACGACCCCAGCTGCCGCTGCCGCCGCGACCGAAACCGCCGCCACGATCAATGCCTTGACCTGCGCCGCCTGGGAAGCGACCGCGTGGTGGACGTTGCGCTTCAGCTTGAGCTGCCGCGATGAAAACGAGAGCGAGAGCGAGTGCAAAAACTCGTGCGAAAAGTTTCATTGAATCCCCTTAAAACTAAGAGCTTGAGGTTGTTGAGACCAAAAGCGAGTACCCAGCTTTTCTTTCAGGGGCAATGGCTATGATGATATTTTAAGAATCAACACACCCGCGAGTCCGCTCTGAGAGTGGATAAGCTCGCGGGTTGAAACGAGAATTCCAAACGGAATTCGTCGAAATTACTGAAGTCCGCCGCGCAAAGTCGCTTGCATCGCGCTTGCAACTTGTTCAGCTTGTTTCTCTGTCAGGTCGCTTGTCTTTTGAAGTTCTACCAACCATGAACCACGAGCCTCACGCGCGCCGAGGAATTCGACAACTGCTTTCGCGTTGCCTGCATCAATACCAACCATGTCGAGGTAAGCAGCTGCTTTTTGATTTGGATTCTTCCAGGCCGCGATTTTCGCGACCGTGGCGTTAAACTTCTTTGCCGAGGAGAATGTTGATGAGCTCGAAAGAGCTTTGAGAGTTTTATCAGTCGCTTTCACGTTTGAGTTCACGGTTTCTGGTGCGCAGTATACGTAGCTTGTGCTGCTAGATGAATCATGATCGTGATCATGACGACGATCACGCGACCAAGACGTGTCGCGATCGCGCCAGCTCGGAGAATCCCAAGAAGACGATGAAGAACCGCTATCGCGATCCGGACGACCTTGAGTCGCACCCCAAACACCGTCGCCACCTGAAGACGATCCGCCGCCTCCGCTGTGACCAACCGGCGTACCCGGGCCACCGTTACGGCTTGTGCCGCCAAGTTCTTGTCCACCGCCATCGCGTGGTGGGCGTTGCGCGAACGAAACCGATGCAACGACTGTCGATAAGGCGACGGTCGTCACTAAGACCTTTGCAAAAGCTTTCATAAATTCCCCCGAATTATGTGCGAACGCGTGTTTCCTTTGGTGCGTCCGATGCGCGAGCGAGTACGTCGCTTTATTTGAGGGCGCAAACAAAAAAGAAAGAAGTGTCAGCGCGGCTCCGATACCCCAATCAAATGGAAGCGCAGGAGCCGAAACGCACCGGAGCTAAGTCCGCGTTGCTAGGCCAATCTTGAACGTATCAACACGCAATCGCGCAAGCTAGGCGGAACTCAGGCGCGAAGTGGCATCAATCAATGATGTTTACTATGGATTGCTGCTTTTATTTACGAATGTAGTTGTAGAAGCCTAAGAGCCCAAGTCCTGCGGCAGCACCATATAGGATCGCACTCGCGAGTGGCATGTTCAAAACGAACGGGCCATGCTGCGAATCGTAAAGCATCGAACCACTGATAATCATCGCGCTGATGATCAAGCCCAAGAACAAAATATTTGATGAGGTTTCGATTGAATGAGTGAGATCATCAATCTCTGAAACACTGACTTGAAGAGAAAAGTCAGGGTTTCCGACTCGGCGAATGAATTGCTTCAAGTGCCGCGGAAGTCCCTTCAAAAGCTGAGTGGCATCACGACTGAAGAGTGTGACTTCCTCTTTCAATCGCTCTGGGCTGTAGCGCGTGCGCACGATCTCTTCTGCGAATTCGAGAGCATGATCAAGAAGGTTAAAGTCGCGCGTAATCATTCGCGCCATGCCTTCAACTGTAACGACCGACTTAAAGAACAACATCAATTCGCTTGGAAGAACGAGGCGATGCTTACCGGCGATTCCGGTTGAATCCATCAACAGCTT
>CAJYOV010000158.1 GCA_913776405.1 Pseudobdellovibrionaceae bacterium | reverse complement strand
TGTGCATTTCAAATTCGCTTGCACTACTCGGTTCTCCTGACTTTGCGAACATTTTTTGGAGTAGCACGAAGTCTAGCTTTTGAATTGACGACTCACGGGATGGGGGTTGGGCTTTCACTTGTGCCGCATCTACCGTCCGATCGATAAACCCCTCGTCCCTCAAAAGCCTCCGTACAGTATTGCGGCCTATCCCAAGCGCCTTCGCGACCAGCCTTATGCTTTGGGTTTTCAGGTACAATTCTCTGACCTCATCTTTTTTCGGTGTAGCTAAGTGGTTTGCCATGATTTGCCCTCCAAATGGACCCGGGTTCAGGGACCTCTTCGGAGCAGTACATCGGGGCTTGTTCTTTTGACACCGCGTTAAATCTCGGCTATTTACCAAATCCTTTAATTACGAGCATTTGGGGGGCTTTTGAGCTTTGGTTACAACCAAAATTCTCAACGGGTAAAGCGCAAGGTTTTCATCAGCTATTACCACAAGGATGACCAACACTACCGCAATGAATTTGAGCGAATCTTCGGGCACCTCTTTATCAGCAAGTCTGTAAATCCCGGCGACATCAACACCGACAGTAGCGATGAATACATCAAAAGACTAATTCAACAAGACTACCTCAATGATTGTTCCGTTTTGATCGTTCTGATTGGACCGAAGACTCTTTGTCGAAAGCACGTTGACTGGGAAACCTCCGCTGCTCTGAACACTAAAGTTGGAGGGAACTCAGGCGTCTTTGGAATATTACTTCCAACTCATCCCGACGCTAACAAAGGGAACTATCAATACGCGAATATTCCTGAACGCCTCGCTGATAACGTGAAGTCTGGCTATGCGAAAATTTATGAGTGGCCACAAAGCGATGCGAACCTCGTTCATATGATTGAAACCGCATTCTCCGAGAAGACGACTTTGAAAGACAAAATCGACAACAGTAGACCGCAATACCAGAACAATAGGTGCGATTGATGAATCGTCCAGCGATTAGAAAAGGAGCCTTAATGGTGTATTTAATCTTATTTGTCGTAGGCATCGTATCGCTGACAATTTCGTTAAGTTACGTCTTCCGTCGAATCGATTACATTTCTGACTCTCTTGAGCGATGGGATTGGTACGTTTCTACTCGCGAGATTTCAATTGCAGGACCAGCTGGGGTTAACTTCAATCTTAATATTGCGAAGAACGACCGCCTTTCTGCATGGAAGATTTATACTCAGATTACAACTCGTGTTGCCGCTGTCGACTTCGACGAAGAAAATGACTCTGCACTGAAGGTGCATGAATCACTCTATGGTTTGTTTCAGTTGATTCGGGAAGAGATCGGCAACATTCCCATTGAGCGAGTCGCAAAGGACCGGGCGGACGATAACGTAAAGTTTTATCTCGCAATTTTGAACGATGGATTGCGACCTCATCTTTCCAAATGGCATGTTCCGTTGTCTAAGTGGGTTGAGAATGAACAGAAAAAACATCCCGAACAATCGATCGTAGAAATCGAAAAGCGGTTTCCGCAACGCAAAGAGCTTTTGGAATCCTTTAGAGCAATGAATGGCCGAATGAAAGACTACGCTGACAAACTCTTGCGTATCGTTAAAACAAGATAAGCGAGGAGGTTCAGGCGTGGATAAGAAGAGGTTGAAAATTGCATTGCATGAAACGGGACATGCGGTAATGGCATTGATGTGCCGTCAATCAGTTCATACACTCTCTCTCCGCGAGATGGCATCGCCGAACGGGACTGACAACTATAAAGCCTTTGTGAAACTTGAGTCGCCCGACTCCCAGAAACTTACCGGCGAAAAAGCGATTCAACGAATAATGATTTCCCTGGCTGGTTATGCCAGCGAAATCTTGTTCTATGAAGTCGCTAACATTGGCGGTGACGATTTAACAGTCGCGGCGAATACTACTGAGGGTTTGTTGCAAGTTGAAGAGTTCAGAACGTGGGTTGCTGGCTTGCCAGTTCCCGAGCCAGGTGCATTGGATATAGTCACGAATCCGTTAGTGCGAGCATACATTCATCATAAGATGGGCGAGTGCATTCAAGCCCTGGGTCGAGTTAAGCCAGCAATTCAGTTCGTAGCAGAAGAGTTGATTAGAAAAGAAGAGCTTTCAGGCGCTGAAGTTTCCGCGATGCTTGGCTCTTGGCAGCAATCATCCTTGTAATTCCTTGGGCATTAAGCGCAGTTTGAATTCGAGTTTTGTCCTGACTTTGACCCGCTTAAAATTCGATGCAATGATTTCAGTAAGTTAGATGTGTTTGGACCACATCCACCACTTTTTTCGGCCAATTTCAGAATTCTGAAAAAGCTGGAGTTCCTGGACTTTGCGAACGAAAACCAGCAAAAGCTTGCCTCTCGGCCGAATGTAAGTCGTGGGAGCACCGAGGTTCTCGGAGCTGCTTCGCTCTCTCTCTAGCGTGATCTTCGAGATGAATGAAGCCCACGAGCCGATTATCCAAAACGTAAACGGACTCACCAAAGTAAACATCTTCAGTTAGATGAAGAGGAACGGTTTATGCTTAACCACGAGTGCGAGCTGCAAAGAAGGCTTCGTCGCAGTCACCGCGATCACGCGATCGTTAGACATTCACCTAAAGATACAGGCGTCAGGCGAGAACGTTATTGCTGTTCTCGCCTCGATTGAATTACCAGCTTTGTGGATAGCGATCGAAGCGGTCGGAGTTCATAACTTTGACCCAAGCGCTTATGAAGTCAGTCACGAACTTCTCTTCGCCATCGTCGGAGCCGTAGACTTCCGCGAGTGAACGAAGCTCTGAGTTTGAACCGAACACCAGATCGGCGCGAGTGCCGGTCCATCTCTGTTTGCCGGTCTTAACATCGCGACCTTCGAATTCGCCAGCGACGTCCGTCGGCTTCCATTCAGTGTCCATGTCGAGTAAGCGCACAAAGAACTCATTGGTCAGCGTCGCGGGCTTCGAAGTGAATTCGCCGTGCTTCACTTGAGCATGATTCGTGTTCAATGCGCGCATTCCGCCGACCAAAACAGTCATCTCCGGAGCTGTGAGATTCATGAGTTGAGCTTTATCGACTAGAAGTTCAGCGGCATGGGCGGCGAGGCCTTTCTTTGCATAATTACGGAAGCCATCCGCGAGCGGTTCGAGCGCCGCGAAAGATTCGATGTCAGTTTGCTCCTGAGACGCGTCGACGCGACCTGGAGTGAATGGTACACGCACCTTGTGACCACCTTTTTTGGCCGCCGCTTCGATTCCGACGCTTCCACCGAGAACAATTAAATCTGCGATCGAGATTTTTTTATGTCCCTTGTTGAACTCAGCCTGGATTTTCTCGTAGGCCTCAAGAACTTTTGCGAGTTCTTGAGGTTGATTTACTTCCCAGTCTTTTTGGGGCGAAAGACGAATGCGCGCACCATTTGCTCCACCGCGCATATCAGACTGTCGGAACGTCGACGCCGAAGCCCATGCCGTCGTCACAAGCTGCGGGATCGTGAGTTTCGACTTGATAATCATTTTTTTGAGAGCTGCGACATCCGCTGCACCGAGTTTCGACGTCGATGCTTTCGGGAGTGGGTCTTGCCACAACAATTCTTCTTTCGGAACTTCAGGCCCCAGGTAGCGGATCGTCGGACCCATATCGCGGTGAGTGAGTTTGAACCAAGCGCGCGCAAATGCGTCAGCGAATTCTTCCGGATTTTTGTGAAAGCGGCGCGAGATGGCCTCGTACTTCGGATCCATCTTCATCGCCATGTCAGCGGTGGTCATCATCGGACGTGCCTTCGGTCTTTTTGGATCATGCGCATCCGGAATCAGATCTTTCTCTTCGCAGTTTTTCGGATGCCATTGATGTGCTCCCGCAGGACTCTTGCCGAGTTCCC
>CAJYOV010000157.1 GCA_913776405.1 Pseudobdellovibrionaceae bacterium | reverse complement strand
CAATCATCGTGCGGAGTATAGTGCGCATCCACGGACGCGGGGTGGAGCAGCCTGGTAGCTCGTCGGGCTCATAACCCGAAGGTCGTCGGTTCAAATCCGGCCCCCGCAACCAATTCTCTAAAATCGATCAAGATGCCTATAAAAAAGCTCGCACCCAGCGAGCTTTTTTATTTCTGCTATTCGAGCGAGTTCCTTACTTCACGTCTTTGAAGAAGTAGCATGCAACCATTGTTTCGCCGTAGACGTAGCGGCCGCCGGTGGCAGGGGAGTCGCAGCCGACTTTGGATGTGCATTGGTTGAGGCCAATGACGTAAGAGCCGCTTGTGCGCATGTAGTAGCGATTGATTTCTGCGCCTGTGTAAAGTTCTGCGAGTGGGATCTGGAGTGCGTTGCCTTCGGTGAAAGGCTCGGCCCACACGTCTTGGTACGTGCAGAGGTAGTCATCAACCTGCTTCGATTTTGCGTTAACGGTGAATTCAAAACAGTGTCGAAGGCAGACCTTAAAGGCAAATGGTCGATCTTCTTCTTCTACCCTGCTGACTTCACGTTCGTATGCCCGACAGAGCTCGGCGATATGGCTGACAGCTACGAAGCGTTCAAAAAAATGGGTGTTGAAGTTTACTCGGTTTCGACTGACACGCACTTCACGCACAAAGCTTGGCACGACACTTCGGACACGATCAAAAAGATCAAGTACCCAATGCTTGCTGACCCGACTGGCGTTCTCTCGCGTGGCTTCGGCGTCTACATTGAAGAAGAAGGTCTCGCTTACCGCGGTACATTCGTTGTGAACCCAGAAGGCAAAATCAAAGTTGCTGAAGTTCACGATAACGGTATCGGCCGTGATGCGTCTGAGCTCATGCGCAAAGTTCAAGCGGCTCAATTCATCGCGAAAAACCCGAACGAAGTTTGCCCGGCGAAATGGAAGCCAGGTTCAGAGACTTTGAAGCCGTCACTCGACCTCGTCGGCCGGATCTAGATCGATTTTTCCTGCTCTGCAGGAAAGGGGGCCTCGGCCCCCTATGAACCCCCTGTTAGCAGAGCCACGAAGGAGACCTTAAGCGGAGCCTTCGAGGCGTTCGGTGCGGGGTTGTATTGCCGTGGGCTTTCGCTCGCGGCTTTTTTTTAAGTGGTTCGTTTTTTAAAGGAGAGAGATATGTTGGATTCAGCTATCACCGAGCAGTTACAGTCTGTTTTCTCGAAGCTCGAGGGCACGGTGGACTTCGTTTATGAGCCGAGCAAGCACGCCGATCAAGCGACGCTTCTTGAGTTTTTGAACGACGTCGCTGCAACCAGCCCGAAACTCAATGTGCGCGAAGGCAAAGGGTCGGAGTCTTCAGCGCCCCGCTTTCACTTAGAACATAACGGTCAGCCAAACGGCATCTCATTTACGGGCCTTCCTTCTGGCCACGAGTTCACGTCGTTCATTCTGGCGATCTTAAATTCAGACGGAAAAGGCAAACTGCCAGACGAGCAAATTATTGCTCGCATCAAACGCATCAAAGGGCCAATTCACCTTCGTACTTTCATTTCTCTTACGTGCGAAAACTGCCCGGATGTTGTTCAGGCGCTGAATCTCATGGCGCTTCTTCACCCGAACTTCAAACACGAAATGATCGATGGCGCCTACACGCAAGACGAGATTACAACTCTGGGAGTGCAAGGTGTTCCAAGTGTCGCGGCCGGCGAACTCTTGATTCACTCAGGTCGGATCACTTTGATCGACCTCATCACAAAACTCGAAGAACACTTCGGCACAGAAGAAGGCGAATCCGATGCGCCACGCGTGCTCGACCTTGGCGAGTATGACGTTGCAGTCATCGGTGGCGGCCCAGCCGGCGCATCAGCCGCGATCTATTCAGTGAGAAAGGGCCTGAAGACAGTTCTCATCGCAGAAAAGATGGGAGGTCAGGTTCAAGAAACGAAAGGGATCGAAAACATGATTTCGGTCCCTTACACCGAAGGCCTCCATCTTACAGCGAAGCTTAACGAGCACATCGGCGCTTATCCGGTGAAGGTGCTCGAACACCGCCGCGTGGCCAACATCGATAAAGAAGATCCATCTCTGATCAATCTCGAGGGTGGCGAGCATTTGCGCGCAAAGCAAATTATCGTGGCGACAGGCGCTAAGTGGCGTCACTTGAACATCCCCGGTGAGAAAGAGTACATCGGTCGTGGTGTCGCCTTCTGCGCCCACTGTGACGGCCCCTTCTATAAAGACAAAAAAGTCGCGGTCGTCGGCGGCGGTAATTCTGGCGTTGAAGCCGCAATCGATCTTTCAGCTATCGCAACTGAAGTCGTGTTGTTTGAGTACAACGACACGCTGAAAGCGGACACGGTCTTGGTCGAGAAGCTTAAATCGATACCGAACGCGAAGATCGTGACTAACGCGCAAACACGCCAAGTGGTCGGCGATGGCGCAAAAGTCAGTGGCCTGGTTTATACGGATCGTAAATCCGGCAAAGAAGAGACGCTTTCGACGGACGGCGTTTTCGTTCAAATCGGCCTCCTCCCGAATTCTCAGTTCGTTAAAGGCGTTGTCGAGATGAACAATTATGGTGAGATCGTAGTGGACGCTAAAGGCCACACGTCTGTCGCAAACATCTACGCTGCAGGTGACGTTACGACGGTGCCGTTTAAGCAAATCGTGATTGCAATGGGCGAAGGTGCGAAGGTTGCACTTACGGCTTTTGAGGACCGCATGTATCAGTCGGCTCAGGCTCAAGCCGCGACCGCGACCGTTTGAAGAAATCTCCTTAGGGGCGCGCTTGCAACTCCAAGCGCCTGAGTGAAGCTAGAGACAGATCTAGTTTGAGACCTTCACTGGTTTCTGTATCAACCCTTAAGGAGAGTTCTTATGAAAACAGCTTCGATGTCACTTCTCGTTTTAGGTCTTCTTGCTGGTGCGCAAGCGTTCGCTCAAAAGCCGGCTGATTTGCCTGCGTGTACTTCCATCGTAAAATCGTGTGAAGCTGCGGGCTTTGAACCCGGCGAGCACAAAGCAAACGGCAAAGGTCTTTGGGTCGACTGCGTAGGTGCGATTGCAAATGGTAAAACAGTTGCTGGCGTCACGGCGACTCAAGCCGAAGCTAAAGCCTGCCATGACGCTGCAAAAGCGCACCACAAAGAGCACGGCAAGAAGAAGTAATCTTAAGAATTAGGGCGCCGACGTTGGCCGATTATCGATCTTCAGCGTCGGCGAAACCCAGAGCGACTCGACAAAATCGAGCTTCGCTTTAATTTTCGCATTCTGCGTAAACACAGGCATCATATCGAGAGTCGCGACACCTGGAATCGTGATCGTAAACTGAGGGCTCTTTGTCCCTAAAATGAGATGCCAAACCCAAAATTCAGCGAAGTCTTCGTAGTTGCTCATGCCTGCGTACGTCGTGATGAACGCGCTCTCTTGCAGCGACGCGTAGATTTCTTGCGCTTGAGAGGCCGCGAGATAGCGGTCACATTCGTAAAAGCAGAACTCGTCTTGATGTTTGAAGCCTGCCGTTTCAAGCGCGCGATCAGATGTCCGCCATGAAAGTTTGCTCCAGGCTGTCGGCGAAAAGCGAGAATTCACCTGATTGTTGAAATCGATCAGGTGCCCGAGTTCGTGCATGAGAACGTAGAACAGCCCGTCTTTCTTGAGCGTCGTTAGCTTCAAATCGTAATCGATTTGCACGAGCTTTGGATCGTTCGCCAAAAACTCAGTTGAACCGCCGTAGGCCAGCTGCTCTTTCCACGAAACGAGGTCGTGGCTTGAAGGCTGTTGGACGAAACTTTGTTTTTTAAATCCGACAAGCGCGCCTACAATTTGGCCGAACGGGTTCGTGATAGAACTCGCAAACGCCGTGGACGTGATGTTGTCTGAGATGAAGACCTTCTCGATCGTGCAAAGTGACAACCGCATTTTTTCCGGTGTCTCGTCGTAGATCTCCATCAAAGCTGGAAGGTACTTGTCACTGTCGGCAGAGCATTTTACAGAGAGCGGGTTTCTGGTGATCTGCGAAGTCGCTGAGGTGGTCTCGCAAAGTGCTTGCCGAAGCGAAAGTTCACAGGCCGTTCGCGATGCGGGAGAAAGGTCGCCGATCGGGGCCAAATCGAAGCGCGACTTAAATTCGTTTGAGACAACCGTGACGTAAAAGTCAGGCGCGAGCTGCCGAGTCTCTTTTTGTCGGGAGCAGCCTTGGGCCAAGAGTGCGGCACTTAAAAGGACGACGGCAGTACAGATTGAAGCCTTCATAGGATGTCTCCGAGACAAGGGCCCGAGAAATAGCAGCTATCAAAGTGGAAGCCTAGAGTTTCGATCTCAGATTGAGACAACCAAGATTTCCAAGACCCCTGTCCAGGTTTTTTTGCAAAAAACCGAAGAGTGTCTCGTGGGATTCTTACAGCGTAGAACGAGCAACACGATCCAGCCTTACCTCATGCCCGATCCAACCCGGAGACGCCGGTCTTTTGATTACTGGCTCATGGTCCTCGGAGCGGTGTTTCTAGGATTCGGCTTAGCACTGACAACCCTGATTTTACGACTCGATCACGAAGCGCGGCCCTCAGTGAGCTTTCAAAAATCGGACTGGAAGATTTCATTTGAAATGCCTCAGGCCGACTGCGATCGAAATCGACCTGCCGCCCCCGCGTGCCCGCCGCACCCAGAAAACACCGTGCTTTGGGAGAGTTCGCTCAATCGCGAAAGCAATCAATTCATCGAACGTTACGAGCACGGAATGGGCTCCCCGTTTTGGACCGGCCTCAAAATTAAGCCAGCACAGTTGAAAGAAGCATCGCTCACGGATTCGACCACGTTTGCGCTACCGAAATTCAACGGCGTCCTTCAGGTGTGGATCGATGGCGTCTACCAGATGACCTATGATGGCAATAAAGAAAAACTGCCCGCACAAATCGAAATCACGCTCAACCGACTGAAAGAAGAAAAACCGCTCTCACTCGTATTAGGTGTCTTTCCTTACCCACATCAAGGCCTTCCGGAAGCTTCGGACGTTAAGCGCGAGGGTTTTTTTACGAGCGTAAATGGCGATCGCCTCTCTCGGAGTTCTGTCTTTGTTTCGATCAGTCGGCATTTGATCGCGGTTGCCGTCTTCGTTCTTTTATCAATCATTTTGTGGTCCGCTTCAGCCGCGAGCCGCACTCGCGATTACGCCGTCGCAGCTCAAGTCGGTTTTTTGATGGCTGTCATCAGCCTCTTGTCGTCAGACCTCTCGTTCCGAGTCTTCAACGTACAGACTTACGAAGCGATTTACCTTTCTTCTTTGATTCTAGAGGCTGCACTTCTCGTCAGGTTCACGTGGACAATTCTGAAAGGCACTAAGCAAACCGGCGCGCAGGAGTTGTGCGCGCTTGTCTTCATTACGTTTGTGCCTTCTTTGGTGTTGAAGCCTGATTGGATCGAGGTTTACGCCGTCAATTTCGTCGTGAAAGGCCTTTTGCCTCTCGTCTACCTCGGGAGCGCCGTAGCGATCGGTCTCCGATTAAAGACGGCTCTCGCCGCACACTCGACCGCCTCACGAACGCGGATCGAGTTTCTTCTTTTCGTGAGTTTCACGATGCTCACAATCGGGCTTGCCTATTTAGTCGAGTCTCACGCGCAATCGGGCTTTCAAGTCGTTTGGAGCCGCTGGTTTAATATCTTGTGGATGCTTGCGCTCGTTCGCGTCTTCACGATTTCAGCAAAGACAAAATCGAGTTTGATCGAGCTCGCGCCAATGTCGAGTCACCACCGCAAAGACCCGCTTCCAGATCGAGTCGAGGGCTGGGTTGTGAACCTTGAGATTCTCGACTTTATTCGCGATCGACAAGTTCTCAGCACGATTCTCTCGCACCTCTGGACGATCTCTCAGCTCAACGATGGTGAAGTGCTTCGCGCGGAAGGCCGTCGCATCCAAATTCTATTTGCCTCTGGAGCTAGTCACGCTGACGACGCAAATCTCACCTCAGCCCTTTCACAGATGGCCAAATG
>CAJYOV010000156.1 GCA_913776405.1 Pseudobdellovibrionaceae bacterium | reverse complement strand
CTTTCGAAGAACCCGGCACTTGATAAAAATTTGGGCACGCGCCACCGGGCCGCGATTGGGTTGACGGAAGAGACAGACGCTTTAGTCATCGTCGTCAGCGAAGAAAACAACGCCGTCGGTATCGTGGAAGGCGGGCAGATGATCGCGGACGTCGATCACGCGACCCTTCGCCGTGGCCTCTATGAATCGTACGGTTTAAAATACCGTTCGGGAACTTAAAGAGGAGCCTCACGTGCCAGAACGCCAAGGCTTACGCAGATGGAAAAATATGATCGTCGAGAACGGCAGCTATAAGCTTGTCGCTCTTTTTGTGACGCTCATCTTGTGGGTCACGATCTTAGGTCGACGCGATTTTGTCATGAATCGCGATATGGACATCGAGTTTCTTCTTCCACGATCGGTGACGATCGCCGAATCGAAAACGGTTCGCCGCGTTTCGGTGAAGGTCTCGGGGCCACGTGTGGCGCTGAAAAAATTCTCGCAGAGCCCTGCCACGATTACGATCGACCTCGGTCGTCAAGCCGAGCCGGGCCCCGTGAAAGCTGTGATTGCTCCTAGAAACGTCGAAGTTCCCTTCGGCGTGAAGGTTATTTCGGTCACTCCGGATGTGATCAACGTCCGCTTGATCGCGGCACCTCCGGGCGGCGCGACCAGCGGGTCCGTGCTCCAGACGGCTCCTAACGAAGGAAACTAAATGTCAAAATCGAAACGTCTCTTCGGTACGGACGGCATTCGCGGAACGGCGAACCAGTTCCCGATGACTCCCGACATTGTTTTGAAAGTCGGCCAAGCGATGGGCCACATCCTCATGCGCGATCCGGCCCGCAAAGGTCGTCACGCAAAAGTCGTGATCGGAAAAGACACGCGTCTTTCAGGTTACATGGTTGAGCTTGCTCTGACGTCAGGCCTGAACTCGATGGGTGTTCACGTTGAACTTTTAGGGCCTTTGCCAACACCAGGGATCGGCTTCGTCACACGGAACATGCGAGCGGATGCGGGGATTGTCATCTCGGCGTCTCACAACGCCTTCATGGACAACGGGATTAAGATTTTCGGTTCTGACGGTTATAAAATTCCAGATTCCGTTGAACGTGAAATCGAAAAGCTCGTTCTTGAAACTGACATGAACCCGTTTCTTGCGGGTCAACACGATATCGGTCGATCAAAGCGGATTGACGATGCCGACGGTCGTTACATCGTGTTTGCAAAAAACGCCTTTCCGCTTGAGTACACGCTCGATGGCATGCGGATCGTTCTCGATTGCGCGAATGGCGCAAGCTACAAAGTAGCACCCGCGATTTTCCAAGAGCTCGGCGCAGAAGTTATCGTTCTTGGTAACACGCCGAATGGTTTCAACATCAATGATAAGGCTGGCGCTCTCTACCCAGCGAAAGTCGCTGAAGCCGTTCAACAGTATCGGGCCGATGTCGGAATCAGTCTCGATGGTGACGCCGATCGCGTTGTCATGGTTGATGACAAAGGACACGTCGTAAACGGCGACCATATTCTTGCGATTGCCGCCCTTCACTTAAAAGATCGCGGCACTCTTCGGAAAGACACCGTCGTTGCTACGCAGATGTCGAACTTCGGCCTCGATAAATTGATGAAAGAAAATGGCATCAAAGTCGTGCGCACCGATGTCGGCGACAAATACGTTGTCGAAGAAATGCGCCGTAACGATTACTGCTTGGGTGGTGAACAATCAGGCCACATCATATTCGCCGATCAGTCGACGACAGGGGACGGGTGTGTCGCTGCGCTCAATGTCCTTGCTGTGATGAAGGCGCGCGGTCTTTCGCTCTCGCAGTTGAACGAGAAGATGGTCGACATGCCGCAAGTTTTAATCAACACACGTGTGCGCCGTCGCGAAGAGCTTACGAATATTAAAGGCTACAACGAGCTCATTAAAGAGATCGAGTCGCAGCTCAAAGGCGACGGCCGTCTCTTCGTTCGCTTCTCGGGCACAGAGCCCGTCATTCGAGTGTTAGTCGAAGGCTCGGACCGGAATGCGATCTCGAAGTATGCTGAACAAATCGCATCGCTCTTAGAAAAAGAGCTTTCGTAAATCATGAAACTCGCCTCGGTCAAAGAAGCGCGCGAAATCGATGCTCGCACTCAAAGCGAGTACGGTATCTCGAGCGCTGACTTGATTGATCGTGCGGGGCGGCTTTCTGCCGCTCGGCTTTTCGCTGCTTACGCTGAGTTTTTGGAAGCGCCGAATTTTGCTGTTGTGCTTTGTGGCCCGGGCAATAACGGTGCGGATGGCCTCGTTTGCGCATCCGCTCTTAGGGAACTCGGCGTGCGTGTCGAAGTCGTATCTCTTTCAGATTTGAAATCCGCTTCGGATCTCGAGGCTCTCGGTAAAAAAATTAGAGATTGTTCCGTCGTCGTCGATGCTCTTTTCGGAATCGGTCTCAATCGCGAAATCGAAAGCACCGCCCGTGAAGTCATCCAGCGCGTGAATGAGTCATCTGCAAAACGCGTTTCGCTCGACACACCCTCTGGCCTCGACAGCGAAACCGGTGTCGTTCTCGGTGAAGCGGTGATGGCCGATTTGACATTAACCTTCGGCGTCGCGAAGCGCGGATTCGCCGTGAACGAGGGCCCTCGGCATCTCGGTCGCCTCGAGGTTCTCGATATTGGATTTCCCATAGAGCTTGTGAAGCGCGTGGCTTCGACCACGATCGGGTTTGACCGTAAACTCATTCGCAAATTCCTGCCGCGTCGACACTCTTCAGGCAACAAGTCGAGTTACGGCCGTGTTCAGATTTTCGCAGGCAGTGCCGGCATGGGTGGCGCCGCGATGCTCGCAGGGAGTGCCGCCGCACGAAGCGGTGCGGGTTATGTCGTCGTCACGACAAACGGTCGCCCGAAGGATGTGCTTGCAGAAGCGCCCGAATTCATGACGGCAACGCTTGATGACGCCAGGGTCTTTGAGAAACCGAAATGGACAGCCGCCATCATCGGGCCGGGTCTCGGTGACAAAGCGGGCGAGGTCATCCGTCGTGTGAGGGATGCGAGCGATTCGCCGACAGTGCTCGATGCCGACGGTCTCTCAGCACTCGCGAAATCGACCGCAGGGCTGAAGCTTCCGCCGAATTGGATTCTCACTCCGCATGCCGGCGAACTGAGTCGACTGATTGGCGTCGATGCGAAAACGATCGAAGGTGATCGCTTCCGTTACGCTGAAGAGGCCGCGAAGAAGTTCGGCTGCCTCGTTCTCTTAAAGGGTTTCAGAACTGTCGTAAGCAACGGCCAGCGTGCGGTCGTCATCCTTGCTGGAAATCCTGCGCTTGCGAAAGCGGGCATGGGCGATGTGCTTTCGGGAATGATCGGCGGGTTTTTGGCTCAAGGGCTAAAGCCATTTACCGCCGCGTGTCTAGGTGCCGCTGTTCATGGTCACCTTGCCGACGAATGGGTGCGTTCAGGTCGCGACGTTCTTTCTTTTCAGCCGAGCGATCTTTCTGCCTCGTTGCCTTTTGTGCTAAAAAGTTTGCGAGGCTTAAAGTAAATGAACACCAACCACGCGCACATCCTTTTAGAAAGACGCATAACTTCGCTCGACGACCTTCGCGCGGTCGCCGGAGAGATCCTGAAGTTTGTACCGAGTCGTGCGCTGCTTCTTCTCGAAGGGCCGATGGGTGTCGGCAAAACTCAATTTACTAAGTATTTTCTCGAAGTCTTGGGCTCCAACGACGCTGTATCGCCATCGTTCGCACTGCACAACTCGTACGAAACGTCGCGCG
>CAJYOV010000155.1 GCA_913776405.1 Pseudobdellovibrionaceae bacterium | reverse complement strand
GACTATCTGAATCAGCTCGAGACGCTCACTCAATCGATCAAGCTCGAGCTTTCGAGAGGTGACTTCAAAGCTCTCGACAAAGTCGCTCACAAATTAAAATCGAGCTCTGGCGCTCTTGGTCTGGTGCGTGTGGCTGCCATCTGTCAGGCCATTGAAAAGAAAGCTCGAGTGAGCGAGCTTGCGCCTCTCGAAGTCGTCGAGCTAGAACGTTCGCTCCCTGAAGCTCGAGAAGTCCTCACCACTTACCTCAAGAAAATTGCTTAGATTCACAAAGTCTAAGTGCTCAACCTCGAGCTCAAAAACGGCGCCCCTGTCAGGCTGACAACGGCCACTGAAATAGGAAGTCGTTAGTCAGGTGTCTCATCTTGAGACACCGAGTTCGGCCGCCCTCATTCTATTGGAGATTAATACACAAACCGAGCTGCGCCCGGCGTTTGCACAGTCCTTACGACATGAAACAAACGACTCGTCGCCCGCTTCTGAATTCGACTGCTGCAGCCCTCCTCTGTCTTTTGACGGCCTCACCGCTGCTCGCAGCAACTAAGACCGTGACCCACAAACGTGTCGCTCACAAAGTCGTTCGTAAAACAAAATCTCAAAACGCCAAAAAAGTGGATGAAGGCTTTCAATACTCGTCTGCTGAGCCTCAAGAAGTGCCTGTTAGCGCTTCAAGCCAGACGACGGTAAAACGCAGCCGCCCAGGCACATCGACCGTTCTACCTACTGAAGGCGCACCTCGCGTTCGTCGTGCCGTAAAAGCGAAAGTCGAGGACCGTGTCGGGATTCAAGCACCGAAGTTCGGCGACTTTACTCTGACCATGCAGTCCAAAAATACGATGACCATGGGCCGCAAACACGAGCTAGAAGAAATTGGTGGGCAAAACTTCTTCCTTAAGAATGAGTTGGTTGTCGGCGTGAAACACAAGTCGGGCTGGGGCCTTTCGATTGCCGACGATATTCGCCAAACGAATTCAAACGCCGACACCAAAGACTATCGCGGTCGAATCACTGACGCGAGTTTGATCATCGGTCACCCGGCCCTCTACAAGTCTGAGTCGTTGTCGATCGGCGGCCAGTTGCGCCCTTACATTCCGACATCCGAGCGCTCACAAAAAAACGACTTCCGCCAAGTTCGTTACCAGTCTTTCGCCGACATAACGATGCCAGCGAAGTGGGGCCTCTCTAACATGTTGATGCCGATTTGGATGACGTCGAACAACATGTCAGCCGACTCTTCCGACATTTACGTCTATGACTGCTTGGAACTCACGCACCAAACAGCGCAGACAGTACGTTTCGGATTGGGGCAGCAAACACAGTGGGAACACCACGTCGGAACACCGGCTGGTACAACAGTCGAAGTCTATCCGTTCGTCGATATTGAATGGATCCCCAATGTCTTGATCGAGCCGAAAGTGTATCTTCCGGTCTTTGTAAGCAATCTCGTCGACGGCGCACCCTCTGTGGTGGCGATGTCGCAGCTGCAAGCCGAGCTCTACGTTAAGATCGGCTTCTAAGTTTCAACTTTAGATTCAGACCCGTGCGTGCCGAGTTGGCCAGACACGTCTTCCCAAAGACCCGTCTCCGGGTCTTGGCGCTGCGTTTGAACATGAACGACAGGCCTAGCTTCGGGATCGTTTAAAACATCACGAGCAAAGTTTTGACAGAACAATTCCCACATCTCAGTTTGCGCAAGCATCGCGAGACGAAGCTTGTCGTAGAAGAAGTTTACGACTTGATCGCGACTTCGCGTGATCGATTCGATTTTGAAGCACACTGTGCCGCGCGGTGTTTTTGAAATTCGAAACGAGATCGAGCCGGCTTCGAGGTGACCTTCAAGCGTACAAAATGAAAATCCGTCGTCACGCACTTCGGTCACACGCACAGGCCCATTCCACGGGCCTGTAATGCGAACAAGAATATCGTCGCCGAGCGAGAGATCTTTGGGGTTCCCCGATTGTTTCTCGAATGTTGCAATCGCCTGTGGCGAGTAGGCGTTGATGTCCGCTTTCATCGCCTCCATCGTTTTAACCGCTTGCTCCCAGCTCACGGGAACTTCAACCCAGTAGTTTCGGTGAAACCGCGGCCCAACGCCTGTCCCGATCGATTGGACGTCTTTATCGCTCGTTGTTTGCACACCCATCAGCCTGACGCCCTTCTCTACCCTCGAAACTAACATTCAGAAAAACCGCTCGCCTTTAGATAGTTAGCGCAGGAACGGCGCAGATGGGCATTTATAACCCACAGGTTAGCGAAAAGACCGAATACCTGAGGCATTTGTTAACTTTCATTGACCCGTAAAAGCTCACGGGACTAATTTCCCCTTCTCATCTGGGAGGGGAATTAGATGAAGACGATTCTAACGTTTTTGGCCACTGTGGCGGCTTCCGTGACTTTCGCAACTTCGACCCAAGCCTCGGCTTCGACCTTGAGCGAAGATACCGCGAGCATGCTTGGCGCGATGAAGAGCGTCTATGGTGCGCGGTACGCACCAGCCGCGTGGAAAAAGCAGCACGCAGGCTACGACTTGGGTGTTGAATACAATAAGGCGCTCTCGACCCTTGCTGCCAAGTCGACTCTGTCTGTCCAAGACACTCGCTCGATTTTTAACGATTTCATCTACGCGATGAAAGATTATCATGTCTCGATCAGCTATATCGCAACCGAGCAAGCAACACTTCCGATCACGGTCCGTGGTGCCGAAGGTCGTTTGTTCTTGGTTTACGTTGATCGCACGAAGCTGTCGCAAACTTCGTTTCCATTCAACGTCGGTGACGAACTGGTTGCGATCGACGGCGTGCCCGCAACTCAAGTCGTTGACCAGCTTCAGGCTCTTTTCACACCAAATGTGAGCGAAACTGATCGTTCGCAAGCGGAGCTCCGCTTGTTCTCACGTCGTGCCTCTCGCGGTATGCCAGTGCCAAAAGGTCCGATCACACTCACATTCCTTCGCAAAGGCGAATCGAAACAAGCGTCGATCCAATTGATCTGGGATTACGCTCCAGAACGCATTCCAGCGCGAGGCGATGTGTTCCAAAATCGTTTGGGCTTGAACTTTCCATTCGCAGTGGGCTCGAAGTTTAACCCCGAGATGAGCGTCACTGTCGACGAAGCCGGTCCATCAGCCGCAGAGAACCCGTTTAACTTGGGCACTCGCCAAAGCTTTATGCCGAGCCTCGGCTCAAAAATTTGGGAATCACCGAGCGACAACTCATTCCACGCGTATCTTTACAAAGATGACGACGGCAAAATGATCGGCTACATCCGGATCCCGAGCTACAGCCCTGCCGGCGGCACGGTCAAGGCGGTCGCAGATTTCGCGCAAATCATTCCACACCTCGAAGCGAACGCCGACAAGCTCGTGATCGACCAGGTGAACAACCCCGGCGGCTCGGTCTTCTATCTGTACGCTCTCGTGTCGATGTTGAATGACCAACCGGTCTCGACTCCACGCCACCGCATGGCGATCTCTCAAGCCGACGTTCTTGAAGCGCTTCAGAATCTCGACCAGTTAAAAAACATCAACACAGAAGACGACGTCAAAAAAAACCTGCCTGCGAATATGTTTGGCGGTTACCCGGTCACTCTTCAGTTGGTTCGCTTCATTCAAAGCTATTCACAGTTTTACGTTGATGAGTGGGCTGCTGGCCGCAAGTTGACGAACCCTTACTGGATTGCGGGCGTCGATCATATTAACCCGGCGGCGATTCGCTTCACGAAGCCAATCCTTCTCTTGGTCAATGAACTCGATTTCTCAGGCGGCGACTTCTTCCCGACGATCATGCAGGACAACAAGCGTGTCACTGTGATGGGCACTCGCACAGCCGGCGCCGGCGGTTACGTGATCGACGTTTCGATCCCGAATAACGTGGGCGTGTCTTCGTTCCGAATCACCGAATCGATCGCAGAACGTATCTCGGGCCAGCCGATCGAAAACTTAGGTGTCACGCCTGACGTTCCTTACGCGATGACGGCCGACGATTACCAAACGAACTTTGCGCCCTACGTAAAGGCTGTCAAAGCTGCGCTTCGCAACTTGAAGTAAGGCACCCTCTCGAGTTCAAAAACGAAAAAGCCCGATCGCCCTCAGGCGCCTCGGGCTTTTTTTTTTGAGACTCTCAGTCACCTCAGCCGCGAGCCTTCGGCGGCTTAACGTCGGCGTGAAGGCGATGGAACTTGGCGCGTTTCATAACGCCAGTAAATGATCATGAGAGAGCAAGCCGCGAGAACAAAAGCGCAGCCCTTAGCGAAGGATGTTCCAGACGCAATCACACCCGCGAGTGCCAGGAACAAATAAAAGAACGGCTTCAATTCGTAATAGACTTGTTCGATCATGGTGCCCCTCTTCAACATGCATCTAGTATCGGGCAGAAATTCGCTAACTCGCAGCTCGGAAGTGTCGACTTGCACCGACAGTCGAGTCAAATTCGACTGCGACATTGACGGCTGTCTAGAGTGTAGACAGCGAACCCGGTTGCCCTTCTACCCAATCAAGCGTACTGTGGCCGCGATGGATTACATGCCGCAGATTACACCCGAAATGAAAACTCGCTACGTGACTCGCCGTCGCGAAGACCTCGAGAAGATCGAGGTAGCACTCGCCCAAGGTGACTTCGAGACGCTGATGAAAGTCGCGCATCAAATCAAGGGCAACGCGGCGACTTTTAACTTTGCCGATCTCGAGACAACGGCCATCCAAATGGAAAAGGCCGCTCACGATCAAAATCGGACGGCCTGTGATGCGGAAGTGGCCGCGTTCAAATCTTGGTTAGCAACGCAAGCGGCTTAATCGCCGCTTCAACTCAAGCTTAAAACTCACCGTCTTTAGTTGGTGTCGCCTTCTAAGCTCCGAAGTTTCTTGTAAAGCGTTTTTCGATCAATACCCAAAGCCTGAGCTGTACTATCTTTCGCGCCTTTGTTTTTCTCAAGCGCGAACTTGATGTAAGTCATCGTCAATTCTTCAAGCTTCAAGAGTCGCCCCTCTGGCCCTAGCGGCATGCCGTCTGCTGTCATCGACACGGCTGACTCCGAAGATTCAGGTGTCGAACCACTTGCAGCACTCGACATGTTAGATGACGTCGTCGACGGTCTCTGGGCCTGCGAAAGCTCAACATCGCCGTCAAAGAGATCCTCAACATCGAGAAGGCGCGATGTGCTCAAGACAGCCGCGCGCTCGACTTTGTTTTCAAGCTCACGCACGTTTCCGCGCCAAGAATGATCGAGAAGTCGCTCAAGCGCAGGTTTGGTGAACCCCTCGGCGCTGGCACCATTCAGCGCTCCGTATTTCGCTAAGAAAAACTCTGCGAGCGGAATGATATCTTCTTTCCGGTCACGAAGAGGCGGAATTGTGATTGGGATTACGTTTAAACGGAAGAACAAGTCTTCGCGGAACCGGCCGGCCGCAACTTCCGCACCCAGATCTTTGTGAGTCGCCGAGACGACTCGCACATTGATAGGTCGCGGCTGGTTTTCGCCGATGCGTTTGATCTGACGCTCTTGAAGAACGCGCAAGAGCTTCGCTTGAAGCGGAAGGCTCAGGTCACCGATTTCGTCTAAGAAAAGAGTGCCGCCCTCTGCCTCCTCGAACAGGCCGATTTTCTTGTCGCTAGCGCCCGTAAAGGCGCCTTTCGCGTAACCGAAGAGTTCACTCTCGAGTAGGTTCTCAGGAATCGCCGAACAGTTGATTGCAACAAACGGCTCTTTCTTTCTTTTCCCGCATGAGTGAATCGCTTTCGCGATCACTTCTTTACCGGTCCCCGACTCACCATGAATGAATACGCTCGCCGCAGAATCTGAGACGCGTTTCGCAAGATCGAGTGCTTTCAAAAAGCCTGGGCTACGACCGATGACGCCTTCGACTTCGGTCCCCGCTGACTTTTGCTTAACCGCAACTTTAAGAGCCGCGTTTTCGCGATTCATCTTATTGAAGTGGATCGCGCGCTCGACAGACACGAGGAGTTGCATGAAGTGAATCGGCTTAACGATGAAGTCGTAAGCGCCAGCCTCGATCGCTTCGACCGCGATCTCAGACCCTTTCTGTGCCGTCATGAGGATGAT